>CALMIW010000378.1 GCA_937864275.1 uncultured Dehalococcoidia bacterium | reverse complement strand
ACGCGCCCCCCGCGGGCTGCTGCCCCCCAACCGGCTACGATCCCCGGAAACGCGCCCCTGAGCCCTCAGGAGCGCTTCAGCCGCGACCTCTACGAGCACTGCAAGATGATCAACCCGTCGCTCGCGATGTGGCTGAACGGCTCGTTCGAAGTCCTCCAGATGGAGGGCGACGTGCTCGAACTCGGCTTCCAGCGCAAGATGCCGATGGACAAAGTCGACACCGCCTGCCGCGCGATGGTCGAAGAACAGGCGGCGGCTATCCTCGGCCACTCCGTCACCCTCAAAGTGACCCTCATGGATGGCTCGAGCCAGCCGAAACGCGAAACACCGAAGGGCCACCTCGCCGAAGCGGCACGCGCGATGGGCGCCACTCCAGTTGGGAAGGACCAGTAGATGGCGAAAAGCAGCGGCAACAACCGATATCTCCGGCGTGGCGGCGGTGGCCTCCCCGGTCGCAGCTCCATGGGGGCCGGCGCCAATCCCAACGCCCTCGCCCAGGCTCAGGAGATGCTCGCGAAGGCTCAGGCCGAACTCGCCGCGACCAACATCGAAGGTTCCGCCGGCGGCGGCGCCGTTCGCGTCACCATGTCCGGCGAACAGAAAATCACGGGCATCACCCTGTCCCCCGACGTGGTCGACCCCGAGGATGTCGAGATGCTGCAGGACCTCATCATGGCCGCCATCGCCGACGCCTCCGACAAGGCGTCGGAACTCCAGTCGAAGTCGTTCGGCGCGATCACCGGCGGGCTCGGCATCCCGGGCCTCGGCTAAGGCAGCGGCGTGGCTGAAGTCCCCTCGACTCCTGAGCCTATTCAGCGGCTCATCGAGGCGTTCCACCGCCTCCCGGGCATCGGCCCCAAGTCCGCGCAACGCCTCGCCTATCACATCCTCCGCACGAGCGAGCAGGAAGCCCTCGCCCTGACCGAGGCGGTCATGGACGTGAAGCGTCGTATTCGGCTCTGCTCCGTCTGCCTCAACATCACCGAGGCCGATCCCTGCGGCTACTGCAGCGACGACCGCCGCGACAAGACGGTGGTCTGCGTCGTCGAGCAGCCGCTCGACGTCCTCGCCATCGAACGTTCAGGCGGCTACAAGGGCCAGTACCACGTCCTCCATGGCGTCCTCAACCCGATTGAGGGCGTCGGCCCCGAGGACATCCACGTGCGGGAACTCGTCATCCGCCTCCAGGCGGGCGAGATTCAGGAGGTCATCATGGCCACCAACCCCAGCCTCGAAGGCGAGGCCACGGCCATGTACGTCCAGCGCCTGCTAGGCCCCGCGGGCGTCCGCGTCACCCGCCTCGCGCGCGGGCTCCCCAGCGGCGCAGACCTTGAATACACCGACGACGTCACGCTCGCTCGCGCCCTCGAGGGCCGCCGGGAGATCTAGCGATGAGCACCCGGCCGCGGAGCTACAACACCGAGGGCGTCGTCCTCCGCCGCCGCAACCTGGGCGAAGCCGACTCCATCTTCACCGTCTTCAGTCCAACCGAAGGCAAGTTCGACGCCATCGCGAAAGCCGTGCGCAAACCCAAGAGCCGCATGCGCGGCCACCTCGAACCGCTCACGCGCAGCCAGATGCACCTTGCCCACGGCCGCAACCTCGATGTCTTCACCCAGGCCGAGACCATCGCTGCTTATCTCACCGTCCGCGACGACCTGGACCGCCTGACCCTCGCGGTCTACTGCTGCGAACTGGTCGACCGCTTCACCGTCGACCGCGCCGTACAGTCCGACCTCTACGACCTCCTCGTCGACCTTCTCGAGGCGCTCGATGCGGGCGCTCCTCTCACGGTCGGCCGCTACTTCGAGCTCCGGATCCTTGCCAGCACCGGCTATGAGATTCAGCTCTCGCGCTGCGCCATCTGTGGTGGCTCCATCCCCGAGGGCGAGACGCTCTTCTCGGTCGGCTCGGGCGGTCTGGCATGTGCCGGGTGCCGCGGCAGCGCGGGCGCCGGCCGGCTGATCAGCGTCCGCGCCATCAAGGCGATGCGCTTCGCCACCGGCGCGACCATGGGTCAGTTCGCCGGCCTCCGCCTGGAAGCCGAACTCGAAGCCGAGCTCCAGCGCGCGCTCAGCGAAGCCATCCGCTCCGTCCTCGAACGCGAGACGAACTCCGGCCGCTACGTAGAGGCGTTAGCCGGGCCTTTACAGCGTCCCGTCCACGAAGCTCCCGGGGATGTACAATGAGCAGCAATCCATTGAACTGACGGGACGAGCCAGATGCCCCTGTACGAGTACTACTGCCAGCCCTGCAACGGGATTTTCGAGGAACTCCGCCCCATCCGCGAGGCGACCGAGCCTGTCCCGTGCCCGCAGTGCTACAAAGATGCCGCCCGCATCATGCCGACGTCGTTCACGGCGTTCACCTTCCGCGACGGCTATCCGCGCCGCATCCCGGACGACGGCAAGTTCTACCACCTGGGCCAGAAAGTCTCGAAACTCGTCACCAGCGCCCGCCCGAACGAGCATCCCGAGATCAACAAGCCGGAACCCAAGCGCCGCCGCTCAAAGGGTGAAAAGGAAGAGCTCAAGGACATGCGTGCGGCCGCCGCAAAGGGCGACCTCATCGATGCCTACCGCAATCCTATTTCCCCTACCGAAGTCAAGCAGCTTGCAGACCAGGGGCGCGTCCTGAAGAAGGGCACCCCAACCCACGCCCCCAACCACCTCGGCACCTGAGCGGCTCCCGGCAGCGCCACACAAAACAGCGAGCCGTCTCCATGGAGACGGCTCGCTTCATATTTCGCTGGCTTCCCGAGCTGGGTTGGGAAGGCGAGTCCTAGCTCCGCCGGGTCAGGACATATTCGCCAAGCTCGAGCAGGCAGTCCTTCGCGTCCGATGGCGGCAGGAATTCGATCGCGGCGTTCGCCCGGCGGATGTAGTCCCGCGCGATGTCCATCGACGCCTCGATGACGTCGGAGGCCAGGATTGCGCCGATCGCTTCCTGGAGCCGCAGGTGCCGTTCGCGGCGCGCCGTGAAGAACCGCTTGATGGGGTTGTCCCGCGGGTAGCGCTCCAGGAACAGGAGTCCCGGCAGCGTCACCGTCCCTTCCAGGAGGTCGCTGCCCACCGGCTTCCCCATCAACTCTTCGTCGCCCGTGAAGTCCAGGATGTCGTCGACGATCTGGAAGGCCATCCCCAGGCTGTAGCCGTAGGTCCGTAGCGCTTCGACCGTCTTCTCCTCGAGCCCGCCGAGCAGCGCGCCGCCTTCGGTCGCGTTCGCGATCAAGGCGGCGGTCTTCCCGCCGATCCGCCAGAGGTACTGCTGCACGTCCTTGCCGACATCGAAGGCGGCGGCGTCCTGGTCCAGTTCGCCGCTCGTCATCTTCATCAGTGCAAGCGCGAACAGCCGCGTCACCGGCAGGCTGCCCGTACGAGTCACCATCTCCGCCGCGTTCGCGAACATGTAGTCGCCCAGCAGCACCGTGATCGCGTTGTCGAACACCGCGTTCGTCGTGGGGCGCCCACGCCGGCTCAGCGCGCCATCCACCACGTCGTCGTGGACGAGGCTCGCCGTGTGCAGCAACTCGATCGCCGCCCCCAGCGGGACGAGCTTGTTCAGGTTGTAGTCGCCGAGGTTCCCGGCCAGAAGTACCAGCGCCGGCCGCAGCCGCTTCCCACGTGCTTCCAGGGCGTGATCCAGCATCCGCTTCAGCGGAGCCAGTTCCACTTGCTTGATCGATTCCAGCAGGTCCTCGACGAGGATCATGTCTTCGGCCACGGGGCCGTAAAGGGCCTTCAGCGGTGTCTGCGTCATGCGCCCACCGCCGTCACGCCCACGGGCACGCGGAACAGTCGTGCCGCATTCCGCGTCGTCACTTCAAGGACATGCTCCAACGGTTCCTCGCGCAGCGCGGCGATCGCGCGCGCCGCTTCAACCACATTGGCGGGCTCGTTCAGCTGTCCCCTCCTCGTCTGAGGCGGAAGGTACGGACTATCCGTCTCGATGACCAGTGCCTCCAGCGGCACATTCTTCACCAGTCGCGCCGTCACGTCGTTCTTCGGGTAGGTGACGGTGCAGGCGACCGACACCACGAACCCTGCCGCCAGGTACGGTTGGGCCTGTTCGAAGGTCCCTCCGAAGCAGTGCATCACCCCGGGGACGGCGAGCCCCGCGGCACGCGCACGCTCCGCGTACGGCCCCAGGTGCTCGAAGATTGCGTCCTCCGCCGCGCGCGAATGCACGCAGACCGGCTTGCCAACGCGCAGCGCGATCTCGAGCTGTGCGTCGATGAGTTTGCGCTGGTTCGCCTCCGACGAATGATGCCGGTAGGCGTCGAGCCCGATTTCGCCCACGGCCACGACTTCCGGGAGGCTGGCGAGCGATTCCAGTTCGGCCAGCATCGCCGGGGTGACGTCGTCCGCTTCGTGCGGGTGGTAGCCCACTGCCGGGAACAGCAGCGCCGAACGTGCCGCAAGCTCCAGGGCGAGCGCGTTGGAGGGCGCGTCGTAGCCCAGCACGGCGATTCCGGCCAGTCCGGCCGATCGCGCCCGCTCCAGCACGCCGTCGAAGTCGCCGAGCAGCTTCGGGTCCTGGATGTGGCTATGCGTGTCGAAGGCGCCCATCATGCGCTCGCTCCGGCCGCCTCGGCTTCGATCTTCGCGTACAGCGGCCGCGCCGGTGCCAGGGTGGTCCCGGCCGGAACGGCGCGGTATTCCCATCCGTGCTCGCGCAGGTCTCCGCCCAACCGCAGGTCCTCGTGCAGCTGGGCCGTCGAGAACGGCAGCACCGGGTGCAGCAGCACCTTCAGTGCGTTGATCACGTTGAGGGCCGTCGCCAGCGTCTCCGCCGCATGCGCGGTGTCGGTCTTCACGGCCTTCCACGGAGCCCGTTCATCGAGGTACTTGTTCGCGGATTGGGCAAGCCTCAGCGCCTCCTGGAGTGCCCCGCGGAAGTGGCACGCCCCGAACTCGCTGCCGACGGCGTCGAACGCCGCGCGCGTCTCGGCCAGGATCGCTTCCGACTCCGGCGAGAGGCTTCCAGCTTCCGGCACGGTCCCCCCGAAGTTCCTGTGGATCATCGAGACAACCCGGTTCGAAAGGTTGCCCCACGTCGCGATGAGGACGTCGTTGTTGGCCCGGATCAGGTCCTCTTCCCGGAACTCCGTATCGTTCGTCTCCGGGAGCACTGTCGTCAGGTAGAACCGCACCACATCGGGCGCGTACGTGTCCAGGAGGTCGACCATCCAGGTCCCGGTGCCCTTCGATTTGCTCTGCTTCTGGGTCGCCGAGAAGTTCACGTACTGGTTCGCCGGCACGTCGTACGGGATGTTCAGGCCGCCGTAGCCCATCAGCATCATCGGCCAGATAACCGTGTGGAACGGGATGTTGTCCTTGCCGATGAAGTAGTACGAGCGCGTGTCCGGGCCTTCCCAGTACGCGCGCCACGCTTCCGGGTCGCCAGACCGCTGCGCCCATTCCTTGCTCGCGGATAGATAACCGATCACAGCGTCGAACCAGACGTAGATGCGTTTGTTCTCGTAGCCATCGACCGGCACGGGCACGCCCCAGGCGATGTCTCTCGTGATGGCCCGATCCTTCAGGCCTTCATTCAACATTCCGAGCGTAAAGTTGAGGACGTTCCGCCTCCAGTGCGCCTGCTTACCCACCCACTCCTTCAGCCGCTCTTCCATCGCTGAGAGGCGCAGGAAGTAGTGCTCGGAAGGCTTCAGCACCGGCGTCGCACCCGAGATCTTGCTCCGCGGGTCGATCAATTCCACCGCGTCCAGCGTCTTGCCGCAGTTGTCGCACTGGTCGCCGCGCGCCTCGGGATACGCGCAATTCGGGCAGGTGCCCTCAACGTACCGGTCCGCGGGTAGAGCAGGTCGTGCTCCTTGAGTTTCAGGAAGACGTCCTGCGTGACGTCGTAGTGGTTCCGCGTCAGCGTCGTGGTGTAGAGGTCCCACGAGATGCCGAACCGCTCCCACACCTCCACGATGCGGGCGTGGTAACGGTCGACGATCACCTGGGGTTCGACGCCTTCTTTGTCGGCCGCCACCGTGATGGGGGTCCCGTGGCAATCCGACCCGGAAACCATCAGGACGTCGTTGCCCTTCAGGCGGTGGTAGCGCGCGAAAATGTCCGCCGGCAGGTACGCGCCGGCAGCCTGGCCGACATGCAACAGGTAGTTGGCGTAGGGCCACGCTACGCAGACGAGGATCCGTTCGGGCACGCGACAACCTGGGTGGGAAGGATGCGTTTGAGTCTAGCACAGGGGCCGGGGACGGGCCGTCAGAGCGCTTCCCATGCGTCATACAGGTCGACGCGTTTCGCCCCGCTCAGCCTGGCAACTTCCGCCGCCGCAGCCGGGCGCCGCGCGCCTGCGCGCTTCATCGCCGCCAGCAGGGCCGTTGCGTCCGTCGGGGGGCTGCTGCTGCCTTGTGCGGCCGGGCAACGCACCACCACGGTGCACTCGCCCCGCGCCGTCTCGAACCTCCCGGCCAGTTCGGAGGCGCGCCCCCTGGCGACCTCCTCATGAAGCTTCGTCAGCTCCCTGCACACGACCGTCTCCGGGTCGCTCAGGTGCTCCACAAGTTCGAGGAGCGTCTTGCCCAGCCGCTGCGGGCTTTCGAAGAACACGAGGACGCTCGCGGCCGCCGCGGCCGCCTGCAGCCGCGTCACCCGCTCTCCCCTGCCTCGCGGGAGAAAACCCAGGAAGTGGACATCCGATCCCTCGAAACCGGATGCCGAGATCGCCGCCGCAAGCGCGGAGGGGCCCGGGATTGGGATCACCCGGACCCCGGCGGCGTGCGCCGCTTCGACCAGCCGCGCCCCCGGGTCGGCGATGACCGGTGTGCCCGCATCCGAGACCAGCGCGACGACACCCTGGCGGGCCGCCGCCAACAATTGCGGCGTGCGCTGCTCCACGTTGTGCTCCGTCAGGCTCACCATCCGTCCGCTGCCGCCCGCGCGCTTTACCAGCGTGCCGCTCGTCCGCGTGTCTTCAGCGGCAACTACTTCGGCGGCCCGCAGCGTTGCAATCGCCCGCTCGGAGAGGTCGCTCAGGTTCCCGATTGGCGTCGCCACCACGTACAGCCCCGGTTCGAGTGGGTTGGTCATCGACTGAATCCATAATCGGCATTGCACATAACCGAATGATTGAAACGATTTTGTGTTGACCCCCCGGTGAACAGTTTCCTACACTCGTAAGAACACCTTCCCCGGGATTGCGCTGACTTGAGTACTGCTCTCAACTTCTCCTCCGCCGCCTCCGAACTTCCGGAGAGCGGCTCTGTGCCGTTTGCTGAAAACGACATGGCCGCACCCAAGTTCAAGCAACTCCGCCGTGCCTATGGCTTCGATGAAGTTGCCATCGTCCCTGGCGACGTGACCATCAATCCCGAACTCACCGAACTGGGGCTCGATATTGGGCCCCATCATTTTGCCATCCCCTTCCTCGCTTCGGCCATGGATGCCGTCGTCGACCCGAACTTCGCCATCGCTATGCAGAAAGCCGGCGGCCTCGCCGTCCTCAACCTGGAGGGCGTCTGGACCAAGTACGACGACCCCACCAGCATCCTCGAAGAGGTCGCGTCGGCCAGCCGCGATGAGGCGACCCGCCTCCTCCAGGAAGCCTACGCCCAACCGATTCGCGAGGAGTACATCGCCAAGCGGATCAGCGAGATGCGCGCCGGCGGTGCCGTCGCCGCGGTCTCCCTCACCCCCATGAACACGAAGAAGTACGCCCGCCTCATCCAGGAATCCGGCGCCGATATCCTCGTGATCCAGAGCACCGTCACTACCGCCCGACACGAGTCCAACAGCGTCGAGGGCCTCCGCTTCGACAAGCTCTTCAAGGACATTCACATCCCTGTCGTCGTCGGCAACACCGTCGGCTTCAAGGCCACGCTCGAGATCATGCGCACTGGCGTCGCCGGTGTGCTCGTCGGGGTTGGCCCCGGTGCCGCCTGCACCAGCCGCGAAGTCCTCGGCATCGGTGTCCCCCAGGTCACCGCGACCATCGATTGCGCCGCAGCCCGCGACTTCTACTTCAAGGAGAGCGGCCGCTACGTCCCGATCATCACCGATGGTGGCATTCGCACCGGCGGCGACGTCTGCAAGTGCTTCGCCAGCGGCGCCGACGCCGTCATGATGGGCTCGCCCTTCGCCGCGACCGTCGAAGCTCCTGGCCGCGGCTACCACTGGGGCATGGCTACCCCCCACGCGAACCTGCCTCGCGGCACGCGCGTCGCCGTCGGCGTCAGCACCACCATCCAGAAGGCGCTCTTCGGGCCTACCAGCCGCACCGATGGCACCGAGAACCTGGTCGGCGCGCTTCGCACCGCCATGGGCATGTGCGGCGCCCACACCATCCGCGAATTCCAGCAGGCTGAAATGGTCGTCGCCCCGGCGATCAAGACCGAAGGGAAGATCTACCAGTTTGCGCAGTCGCAGGCTTAGGTCTCTCGCGGTCCTGCTTCTGCTGACAGGGGCCCTCGTACCGAGGGCCCCTGTTTCTGCGTCACCGGCCGCGGCATTCTCCGCGGTGACATGCATCTCCGTGACCTCCGACGGGCTGACCCAGGCAGTCGAAGCGAGCGGCCTGATCCTCGTGGCGAAGGTCCACCGCGAGTCGCCCGATGCTCCGGCAGTGCTCGAACCGGAGGCCATCCTCAAGGGCTCGGTCCCCAGCACCAACGTGGAAGTCCCGGTTCCGGAGGGCGATGCGCCCTGCGACCTGGCGGTCCTCGCCGATGGGACACGAGCGATCCTCTTCCTGTCGGTCATCGAAGGTCGGCCGGAGTGGCCCGGCGCCTCCCAGGTGTTCGACCTCAGGGACGGCTTTGCTGTGCAGCAGGAGGACCTCGGGTTCGGAAGCGGTCCTGAGGTCGCGCGGGTCAACTCGGTCCGATCCATCACAGGCCAGTACGTCGTGCCCGCCGCCGATGCGAGCGAGGGCGCCGGCATCGACTGGGCGAGCACCATCCTCCCGCTCGGGGCGGCCCTGCTCATCATCTTCGGCATCGGCCTCGTCCTGATGCGGATCTGGCACCGCATCGACCCCAGCTAGCCGGCCGCCGCCTCCAGTGCTTTCTTGAACCCATCCGCGTTCCCGAACGCTATCCGGTAGGGGAACAACTCGCCGCTCATCACGCCCTCGTTGATAGCAGGGTCGCTTTCCATGATTGCCCGTGCCATTCCGGGCTGCACATGACCAGGTGGTAACGACTAACGCGGGTTCACCAGCACGGCCATGGCCGCCGTTCCAACAGGGCCGGTCTGGTCGAAGAGCCTTGCCCGCGCTGCCCCCAGGCCCAGCGGACCGATCTCGCGATCGACCTCGATGCCGAGCCACTCCCCCTCGAGCGGTCGATGTACGTACAGCGTCAGATCTGTGTTGATGTACGGCGACGCGATGGAGTCTGAACCCGTCCCCGTGAGCGCACTCAGGTAGTCGGTCACGGCTGCCGTGCGCACGAGCGGGCTTGGCCGTTCGCCTTCGACCAGTGGGAGCGGAAGCCGCATCCATGCCACGCTCGGCCCGGGTTCTGTCGGAGGCGACACCCACCGTACGCCGACCAGGTCATGGAAGCCGAACGCCCGCTCGAAGAGCTGGGTCTCCGGGTCGAGGAGCGGCGAGTCGGGCAGCGTCCCCGGACGCGCGTACGCCGTCGATGAGTCAAGGGCGGTTGCATGATCAGTGGGGATCGTGCGCAGCAGTTGGGCCGCCGCCCGCGCGACTTCCACTCCGGCCGCAAGCAGTGTCGCTTCTGCCATCTGGAGCCGTTTCCCCGGACGGAGGACCCGGGCTTCCACGGCCAGCGGCTCGCTCGGCACCGGTCGGAAGAGGGCCACGGTCAGCCTGGCGACTACGACAGCCGGGTCCTCAATGAGACCCTCTATCGCCCTGGCCAACAACGCCGAAACCGGCCCACCACCAACGAAGTGCCCCCACGGGCTCCCGGCGGCGCGCGTCGGGCAAAAGCGCTCGCCCTCCAGCCGAAAGAGGGCTCCGAAGTCGCCAGGGCGAGGTGCTAGTTGTGTCAACGTACGAGATCCTCCAGGAAGCCTGCGAGCATATCTTCGCCCGGCTCCAGCACCTCGTCTGCGGCGTCCATCGCATAGGCGTCGCTGTGCGGCATCGCGATTCCCCGGCCGGCCCACGCCAGCATGGCTGCGTCGTTCACGCTGTCGCCGATCGCGATGACCTGCGTCCGGTCGATGCCGAGGTCATCGCACACCAGCGACAGCGCGTGGCCCTTGTTCGCGTCCTGCGCCACGGCCACCGTGACCTCTGGGAAGTCCAGGACGTGCAGCTCGTTCCCGTGGCGTGCCACCAGTTCCCGGTGGATCGCATTCGCCTCGGCCGTCGATGAAATGACGCCGACTCCCGTGGGCCGCACCCCCGAGTTCTCCGGGTCGAACCGGTACTCCGGCTCGATCCCCGAGACGACGCCGTACTGCTCGGTCGCCCGGGAACGCGCCGATGCGACGTAGCGGAGCGGGTTGAACCATTCGTACGCCCGCTCGATTTCGCGCGCGAACTGGCAGATCTCTCGCGCGACGGCCTGCTCGATGAGGAACTCGTGCGTCATCGTCCCGTCGGGCAGATGGACCGAGCAGCCCTGTTGGCAGATCACCGGCGTCTTCAGCCCGAAGTGCCGGCCGATCTGGCTCGTGCCGGGGAACATCCTCCCCGAAGCCAGCACCACGTGGATGCCCGAATCAACGCACCGTCGCACTGCCGCCGTCAGTCGCGCGCTCGGGTCGTGCGTTTCGCCGTAGCCGTGCGGCGGGATCACCGTCCCGTCGATGTCCAGCGCGACGAGCTTCACCGCCACCGAGCGCACACAATCCTGTCGATTCCTGCGAGGTCCTTCACGGACCACGGCTCGACACCGGTCTCTCGCAGGATCGCCGCGACATCTTCAGCCTGGCCGAAGCCCACTTCGAGTGCCAGCAGCCGCGGCCGAAGGCGCGTCGCGCAGTCTTCGATGAGCCGCCGGATGATCTCGTACCCATCCTCGCCCCCGTCCAGGGCGACGCGCGGCTCCCACTTGCTCACCTCGGGTTCCAGTGCCTCGATCTCCCCGCGCGGGATGTACGGGAGGTTCGCCAGCACGACCGACGCCGTCGCGACGGCGCTCGCGAGGTCGCCAAGCAGCAGGGCCAGGGTGGGGGCGTGCCTCGCCGCATTGATCCGGGCGAACGCCAGCGCCGCGGGGCTCAGTTCGGTGGCGATCACCCGGGCCCCGGGCTGCTCCGCCGCGATCGAAACTGCCACCGCGCCGCTGCCCGTGCCGGCTTCCAGCACAATCGCCTCCGGGTCGGCCTTGAGTTCGGCCAGCCCGAGCTCGACCAGCAATTCGGTCTCTGGCCGGGGCACCAGCACCCCACGGCCGACCGCGAACTCCCGCCCGAAGAACTCCCGGTGTCCGGTGATGTAGGGCGCCGGCTCCCGCGTCTCGCGGCGCCCTGCCCACGCGGCAAGCCGTTCGGCCGCCTCCGGCGAAAGCTCGGTGCCGGCGAAATACTGGGTCCGGGTGACGCCGGCCGCCTCTCGGGCGAGCAGTTCCGCTTCACTTGCAACTTCCTGTGGATGTGCCAGGGCTACTACCGGCACTCCGAGGGCTACGCGCCCGGGTGGCTCGGCATGGACACCTACCGTGGCCAGATCATCCACCCGCA
>CALMIW010000377.1 GCA_937864275.1 uncultured Dehalococcoidia bacterium | reverse complement strand
AGTTCGTCCTTCGTCGTCTCTTTCTCCGTGAGCGCGACGACTTCCACGATCGACACCGTCGGCGTGGGGACGCGGTAGGAGAGGCCATCGAGGATGCCGTCGACTTCCGGGATCACCAGCCGGAGCGCCTTCGCCGCGCCCGTCGAAGTGGGGACGATGTTCAGCGGGCCTGCGCGCATTTCTCGCATGTCGGTGCCGGCGGCCTTGTCGAGGATCTGCTGGCTGTTGGTGTAGCTGTGGATCGTCGTCATCTGGCCCTTCACCAGGCCCAGGTTGTCGACGATGACCTTCACCACTGGCGCAAGGCCGTTGGTCGTGCAGCTCGCGTTCGAGATGACATGGTGCTTCGCCGGATCGTACTTCTCGGCGTTCACGCCGAGGACGACCGTGAAGTCTTCGTTCTTCGCGGGGGCGCTGATGACGACCTTCTTCACGCTGTCGCGCTTGTGGGCGACGGCCTTCGTGGCGTCGGTGAAGAGCCCGGTCGACTCGATGACGATATCCACCCCGGCGCTGCCCCACGGGATGGCGCCCGGGTCGCGCTCCGCGAACACCTTGATCGCCCGGCCGTCGACGACGATGGCATCGCTCTCGGCCCGGATGTCCTTGTTCCAGCGGCCGTAGTTGCTGTCGTACTTCAGCAGGTTGGCATTCACGTCCGTCGCCACCAGGTCGTTGATGGCAACGACTTCCAGCTTGCCGGGGTAGCGGTCGGTGATCGCCTTGAGGACCTGGCGCCCAATGCGCCCGAAACCGTTGATGCCAACCTTTGTCGTCACGTTGAATCTCCCTCGAGAAGTGCGCATCCAAGCCTACCGGCCCGGCCTTAACAGGCTACACGTTGCCCGCGTTCGGCGGTGTGGAGACCGGGTGCGGGCGCCTTTTCGAAGCTAGACACTCCTCCGCGACGTAACGTGATCGCGTCCAAGGTGATGGATCCATAGTCCCGAACTATGGTTTCAACCAAATCAATCCAAAGATTGTGCTACCTCGGGATCTGGCGCGGGCGGATTCTGGATCCACCACACCAGTGCGAGGACCCCGAACCATGAACCGGCGACCCGTTGTATGCCCCAACTGCGAACTCCACTTCACCACCGCACGGGAGAAGACCTACTGCCCCGGCTGCCACCAGCTGGTCGAACCTGCTCCCGCACGCTAATCCAGGTTTGCGCGTCCGGCGGCGCGCCGGGCCATCATCGGCCGCGCCCCGCCCACGCCCGTAGCACCGCCACCAGCATCCCCGACGGCGAGGCAATTGCCTCGCCGTTTTCGTCGTGTCCGGGTGCCCACCGCGCGGTGAACGGGACCGCGCCAAGGCGAGCCATCTCCGCCAGGTCCGCCCGGTCGCCGCTGACGGCGGCCGTATCGAAGGCCTTTGCCTCGAGGAACGAGAGGCATGCCTCGAACCGCTCGGCCGGGTGCCAGCGTTCGCCCTGCCTCGTCGCCGAGAGCACCGCGATGAAACGGTCGAGTCCGGTGCTCTGCACTTGCTTCAGGGCCACGTTGTGCGGCAGACGGGAGATCGCCCCGAGTTCGATGCGTTCGCCGCGGAGCGCGTCGAGGGCCATGCCGATGCCATCGTGAACCAGCAGCTTCTTCATCGCGCTGCGTTCGAACATCGTCTCGCACAAGCCCGCCAGCCGGCGCTCCTCTTCGGGTGAGTCCGCGAGGATCCCGAGGGCGTCACGCCATGGCCGGATGTGGTACTCGTCCACCAGGCTGGCGGCATCGATGCGCCGGCCCGCCGCGGCTGCGATCGCTTCCTCGATGCAGTAGCGCCACGCGTTCCGCGAGTCGATGAGACAGCGGTCGAGGTCGAAGATGATAGCGCGGGGATGGGGCCGGAAGCCCCCCGCGAGGCCCACCGTCAGCTGCCCAGGCCGTACCGCTGGCGTGCGATCTGGTATTCCTCGGGCGTGTTGAAGTCGAGGTCGAGAAGCTCGCCCGCATCGACTTCGCCCACTTCGGAAGCGTGGGCGCGAAGCACCGCGTGCAGCCCCTTGGTTTCGTCAGTCACGGCCATCAGTTCTTCGCGCAAACGGCCCGCCACCACGATGGGGTGACCACGGCTCCCGGCGTGAACCGGCCGGGTCACGGCGTTCTCCGGGCGGTGTGCTTCGATCAATGCCTTCAGGAACGCCGCCGGGCGCGGGGTGTCGACATCGGTAATGACGATTGCGTCGGTGTCGCGGTTCACGGCCTTTGCGCCGATGCGG
>CALMIW010000376.1 GCA_937864275.1 uncultured Dehalococcoidia bacterium | reverse complement strand
TGGAGGGCGGTGAGGAAGGCGCGGGCACGGGCCGTATCGCGGGGAAGCGTGCCGCGCACGAGCTCGGTGACGAAGACGTAGCGGCCGTCTTCGTGCCTGCGGATTTCGACGACCGGGGACACGTGGTTTTCGCCGAACCAGTACTCGCTGAGCAGGCCCGCGATAGCGCGGCGCTCCGAGGCGGCGGTGAAGGCCGCGTCGTTCGTGGTGTAGGGGAAACGAGCCTGGAACGAGACCGCGTAGAGCAGCTTCACGGGGAGCGTCGGGCGGTAGACCTTCGCGGCGGTGCCGGCGTCGTAGTCGAGGACGACGTCGCTGGCGACGGAGCCGGTGAGGACGATGCCCGTCTCCGGCGGCGCGGCATGAGCGACCGGGGCTTCGGCGGGCTTCTTGCGAAGCAGCGCGAGACCGGCGACCAGGGCGAACGCGGCGAGCACAACGACCAGGCCGCGTTCCGGCACGGTGGCGCGGCCCTGAAGCGCCGCGAACCCGGCAAGGCCCATGGCAGCGAGGGCGATGGCGACGAACGCCGCGGCAGCGGCGGTGCGCATAGGCCCGTTGCCGGCGGCGCCGGAAAGGTCTCGATGTGTCGGTGTCCAGGTAGACATGGCGGTTGCTCCCAGTGGTTTCGGCAGGGATTCCCTGCCCGTCAACCATCGTTGCCCAGGGCCGCGGCGGATTCGCCCATCGTTGGAGGGCCTACCGGCCAGACCTTTGGGTGAGCGGCAAACGTGGGCGCGAGATCGGGTTCACAGAGGAAGGCTGAGACTCCCGCCAGGCGGGGCCGGGAACTCGTCCGACGAGCGGCGAGAGGCACTGCGCAGGGACGACTCAGGTAAGGAGGCCGCGGAGCCGCTCATCGAGCTCGCCCAGGGGGCGGCCTTTGCCGAAGCGGTCGAGGACGACGCGGCGGCCGCTGCTGTTCACCTTCAGCGAGCCTTCCTCGTGCTTCTTGAGGAGACCGCGGAGGGCCTTCGCCACCTGGTCGAAGCCTTCGGCGCGCATGCAGCCGGGCATGGGGTGCGTCCAGATGACGTAGCGGCCGCGGGAGAGCGCTTCGGCGACCATGAAGGACTGGCCGTCGTGGCTCGTGAGGCGGACGACGGCCGTGGTCTCGCGGTAGAGGGCGTCCATGTCCTCCACCCAGGCGCGGGCTTCCAGGTTCGGAGGGAGCGGCTGGGGGAGCGTCTCGGCGGGCGGGGGGATGAGGGGGAAGCGCACTCCCGGGAACTCCCCGGGCAGGCGCAACATCGTCTCGATGTCGAAGACCTCCCGGTCGAAGGCGTCCACGGGGTAG
>CALMIW010000375.1 GCA_937864275.1 uncultured Dehalococcoidia bacterium | reverse complement strand
CACAGCCTGCCGGGATCGATGCCGACGGTCTGTGGGACGTAGGTGGCGATGGCCTCGGAGACGCAGGCGATGCGCGACACCCTCTTGGACAGCAGTCGCTCGAGCCACAGGCGAGATGCACGCTTGGTCCGGCCCGGCAACGTCGACGGTGCTGCCGGGTAGGGGCCATGGATCGTATGGACGACGCGACATGCCTTCGCAAGCCCCGCCGCCGCGGCCGTGTCCAGGAAGACGCTCCATTTGTGGCCGTGAACCACGTCGAATCTTCCGTCCCTCAGCAGTCTCGCCAGGCGAACCAGGGGCGCAGGAGAGTTTCCCGACGTCCGACCGAGCGAAACCTTGCGTACCCGGGCGTCGAGGTCGTTCGCGAGAACGCCTGTCCTGCCTAGGGTGCAGACAGTTACTTCGTGCCGGTCGGCGTGGCCATTGGCCAGTGAGACCACGATCCTCTCCGCGCCGCCGAAGTCGAGCGTGTCGATGACGTGGAGGATGCGCATTGCTTTAGGCGGTCTCGCCGCTGGATGCCGCAGCGCGTTCGCAGGCCAGGCGACGCACCTGCTCGGCCATCTCCCAGGCGGCGTCGTAGTGGAGGGTGGTGCCGGGCCGGTCCCGGAACTCCTCTTCCAGGAGCGTCCAGAGCTGGTCGAAGCCGCCCTCGTCGAATAGCATGGCGAGCGATCGGTCCGTGGCGCCGTGCATGTGCAGCTTCAGGAAGTTGTCGTTAGGGGCGCCGATCACGGTGGGCGCCAACACGCCCCAGAGTCTCACCCTCTCCCGACTCGGGCGCGCGTCGAAGGAGATCTCACCAGTCTCTATGCGGGGCAGGACTCGCCATTTCGCCTCGCGCCAGTTGAGTCCGAGGGGACCCTGGATCATCAGTATCTCGCCCTCGCGCGCCCAGTCGCCGACCCGGACGTCGCGTCCCTGGTCATGGGACTTGCGACAGCCCGCGCGGCCCCTTGCGAAGTAGATGGAGTTGATCTTCCTTACCTGGGTATTGCTGGGTGCGGAAGGCATGGTCATGTCGACGCGGCAGCCGGTTTCGCTGAGCACGCTCAGCTCATCGTCGACGCCGCACCAGCGCCCGTCGGGTCGTGAGTTGTCGAGCGCCCAGTTGCCATGCACAAAGCAGTACAACAGGCGGCCGGTCTCGGTGTCGCGACGGAGCGCTCCGTGGCGCTCGTGGAGGATGCCAGTGAACCGATCCAACGTCCGGCGCAGGTTCTCGGCGTCGTCGTTGTCGTGATGCAGGTGGACTTCCAGCTCCCCAAGTCCCCTTCGGCAGAGGTCGGCCAGTGGGTCTACCACCTCGGGCGCGTACTCCTCGGCGGGGTAGAAGTAGGTGTGCTGCGGCGGCCGGCCCTCGCTGTCCGCGTGCCCCGCCGAAGCTCGCTCATAGCCCGCACACCACTTTCGGGTTCGGCGCAAGGCCGCTTCCAGGTCGGTCGTACCGCCCAGGGGCTCGTGGTGATCGGCGATGCGCGCGTAGACGCGTCGAGGCCTGCTACGGGCCCGGCGGGTTCTCGCTGCACGGCTTCGGATGTAATCACTCAGCCAGTAGTGCATGTTCCGGGAGCGGATGAGCCAGGCTGCCGCGAAGAGGCCGCCCACCAGCGTGGCTAATAGGGCGACTCTCACGAGGGTCATCGCACTGCCTTTCGCCAGGTCGTGGTGCCCGACAGGTACCGGTACAGACCGAGCAGGGCCGCCAAGTTCATCGCGCAGAAATAGAACGGTACGTAGACTGCGCGCGGAATCTTCCCCGTCAACCAACGCATGGCGGTGCCCCATAGCGCCATGCCATAGAAGAGGCATTGCACGAGGAAGAGTGCCGCGAACTTGGGCTGGTGCAACTGGGTTGCAGTGCCGACGAACAGCAGGATGAGGAATTCCGGAGCAGTCCAGCGAAGGGTCTTGTGGAAGAAGAACTTCCAGGCAAACGGCTCCCTGGGCGAAAACAGGAAGCGCCAGTTGTGCCGCAGTGTCTGGAAGCCACCACTGACCATGCGGACCTTGACGTTGAAGTCGTCCCGGATCGTTATCGAGGCATCTTCGAAGGACCTGGCGGTGGGGTCGTAAACGAGACGCTTGCCGGCCTGTACGATCGCCAAGGTCAATGCCGCGTCGTCGTTGATCAGGGTCGGATCCATCGGTCGGAACAACTCGCGGCGCATCGCGAAGATCTCGCCGTCCGCCGCCGTGATCGATCCAAGCTCGCTTTCCGCCGTCTTGATCGCAGCCTCATACTTCCAATAGAGGCCATCGCCGACACTCGCCTCCCGATCGCCGCTCTGCCGGATCTGCTTCAGCCCGGTCACGCCGCCGATCTGGGGGTCGGCGAAGTGCGCGGTCAGTCGGGCCAGGGCCGTCCTCTCGAACTCATTGTTGGCGTCGGAAAAGACCAGCAGCTCGCCGGTACTGACGGCCACCGCTTCATTGAGCGCGGCCGTCTTTCCACGTCGCTCGCGCGACTGAAGAACGACGACCCCATCCGCGGCGAACGAGCCAGCGATTGCCGCGGTGCCGTCGGTGGATCCTTGCGCGGCCACGATCACCTGCATCTTCGAGCGGGGATACTCCAGGGACAGGGTGTTCCGGAGCTTCGCCGCCAGCACCCGCTCCTCGTTGTAGGCGGCGATGATGAATGTGACGGAGGGCAAGTCCGAGGCGCGCGCCGGGGCGGGCCCGCTCGCAGGCGACCGCGCGCGTGCCCGGTTCGCGGCCAGCAGCATCGCCAACGGATAGCCCAGGTAGTGGAGGACGAGCAATGCCAGACTCGTCTTGATCAAGAAGTCGACCACTCGCCCCCCATCGTTGCATTGCCCGCCCACGTGCACTGCCCGGCGCGTGACGCGGTCCCCTTCATCCGGACGCGATTTTTGCCACAGTGCATCGGGCTCGCGCAGTGACCCGAATCGCGGAACCATGACCGCGCCAGCGGGGGCCGGGGGCGTCGCTGGGTGGCCCGACTATGTCTCGTTCAGGCAACTCGAAACCCGGGATGCAGGGGTCCGTGGAACACAACGCGTCACAGATCCGCGAACCGTCGTGCCGACTGTCGGGACGCTGGGCTAAGATCTACCGGCTAGGGGAGGATTTTGCATTATGACAGCTACCAGCGGAGCGCGGCTCTCGGTATTGCGCCCCGCCGCGGGTTGCCCGCTACTTCGATGGGTCACGGTAGG
>CALMIW010000374.1 GCA_937864275.1 uncultured Dehalococcoidia bacterium | reverse complement strand
CGTGCTCGTCGAGCAACTCCAGGCCGACGCCGACCTCGGCGACAACAGCGCACACGACTTCGGCAGGGACATCATCCCCCGCATCTTCCAGTCGCACCGCGTGTTCGGCTACCAGTACCAGTCCTACTGGCGCGATGTCGGCACGATCGAGTCGTACTGGACGTCGCACATGGATTTGCTCGCGCCCATACCGCCGATGAACTTCGAAGACCCGGAACTGAAGCTCCGCACCGCCGGCGCGATCACGCCGCCCGCCCGCTTCGGCCGGAGCGCGGTCGTCCGCGACTCGCTCATCTCGCCGGCCGCGAACATCAACGGCGAAGTCATCCGCTCGGTCATCTCGCCGGGCGTCGTCGTCGAAGAAGGCGCCGTCGTCCGCGACTCCATCGTCCAGCACCGCTGCATCATCCGGGCCGGCGCGGTGGTGGACCGCTCCATCCTCGACAAGGAGGTCACCGTCGGCCGCGGGAGCGTCGTCGGTGAAGGCGATTCCTCCGTCGCCAACTACGAACGCCCCGACATCGTGAACACCGGCATCAACGTCATCGGCAAGCGCGTCACCATCCCTTCCGGCATGACGGTCGGCCGCAACGTCGTCATCGGGCCAGGCGTCCACGACGAACTCGCCGACCGGGCAGCGCTCGAAGCTGGCGCCTCCGTCCACCCAACCACGATGCCCCTGCACCTCTTCGTCTGAGATGCGGCTGTACACGCTGGAGGAAGCAGAGCGACTGCTGCCGGAGGTCATCCCGGTGCTGGAGTCGCTCCGCGATGCGTTCCTCGAATTGCGGACGGTGCAGGCGGCCGTTTCCGCCCATGCGCGCGGCGCCTCCGCCGACGGCCACCTCCTCGCCGACCCGTTCGACAAGGGAGGCGGCGACAATCGCATCGAACAGCTCAACCAGAAGCTGCAGCAGGCCGCTTCCCGCCTCGATCGCTGGGGCATCGAAATCAAGGACCCGGAGACGGGCCTCATCGACTTCTTCCACGAACGCGAAGGCCGCACCGTCTATCTCTGCTTCATCCTCGGCGAGTCCACGATCGGCTTCTGGCACGAACTGAGCGCCGGTTTCGCGGGGCGCCAGCCGATCTAGCCGCCCTTTCCCGGCGGCGGCGATTCGCTACAATCCGCCGAATCTCGCTGTGAGGGCCAGCCAATGCCGACCACCCACCCCGTCCGCGACATCTTCGTCGAGGCAAACGGCCTTCGGCACCACCTGATCGCGCGCGGCACCCCCGGCTCGCCGGTGGTGATGATGATCCACGGCCTGGCCGGGCAGGCCCACGTCTTCGACGGCATCGCCAACCACCTGGCGACGAAGTACCACGTCTACTGCCTCGACGTCCGCGGCCGTGGAGAGAGCGCCTGGGGCCCGCCCAACGGCTACGGCGTCGATACCTACGTCGCCGACCTCGAAGCCGTCCGCGAGGCCCTCGGACTCCAGCACTTCGCCCTCGTCGGCACATCCATGGGCGGCCTCATCTCCCTGAACTACGCGCCGCGCTTCCCCGAGCGGGTCGACCGCGTCGTCCTGAACGACGTCGGCCCGGAGATCGACCCGGAGGGGCTGAAGCGCATCCTCTCCTACGTTGGCGGCGCCCCGGAGATGTTTGCCGACATGAAGGCCGTCATCCGCTACTACAAGGAACACTACGCACCGATGGTGGAGCACCTGGCCGAAGACCAGATCGCCGATTTCGCGCGCTACAACGTCCGCAAAAGCGACACCGGCGTCTACGTCTGGAAGATGGACCCCGCCGTGCGGTCCGGCGCCGCGCCCGCCGCCTCGATGGACCAGTGGGAAGCGCTCAAGGCCATGGCCTGTCCCGTCCTCGTCCTCCGGGGCGCGCTGAGCGATGTCCTCAGCTCGCCGATCGCCCAGCGCATGGTCGAGACGCTCCCGAACGGGCGGCTGGTGGAGGTCCCGGGCGTCGGCCACGCACCGGTGCTGACCGAACCGGTGGCGGTCAGAGCGCTCGATGAGTTCCTGGCCGGCTAAATCGCGGCTCCGCGGCGACCGTTGACAACCCCCTCCCCTCGCTCATACCTTGATGGCTCAACTGAAGAATTCTGCGTTGATCGGGAAGAGTAGCCGGTCAGGCGGGCCTCCAGAGAGCCGGGATTGCTGAGAACCGGTGGCCGCGCGACAGGTGAATGGGCCCGGGAGCACCGAATCCGAACCGTCCGTTTCCATGCAGGGCGCAGTAGGGTCAGGCGGAGTGGCACCGTTATCACAGCCAGGGCCCTCACGGCTTGCCGTGGCGGCTGAAAAGGGCCTTCTCGGCGCAAGCCGCGAAGGAACAAAGGTGGCACCACGAGAACCCCTCGTCCTTTGACGGCGAGGGGTTTTGTGATCTCCGCCATAACCCCGGCGCTGCCGCAACCGGAGACCATCACCGAACGCCCGGGAATCCGGGAACCTGGAGGCAAACATGGCAACGCGTAAGTTCTTCCTCAACGAGTCGGAACTCCCGACTCACTGGTACAACATCGCGGCGGATCTCAAGACCCCGCCCCCCCCGCCGCTCCACCCGGCGACGCATGAGCCGATCGGGCCGGAGGCGCTCGCGCCCCTCTTCCCGATGGAACTCATCAAGCAGGAAGTCAGCACGGAACGCTTCATCGAGATCCCCGAGCCCGTGCGCGAAATCCTGAAGATCTGGCGCCCCGCCCCCCTCATCCGGGCCACCTTCCTGGAAAAGGCGCTCGATACTCCTGCCCACATCTACTACAAGTACGAGGGCGTCTCCCCGAGCGGCTCGCACAAGCCCAACACCGCCGTCGCCCAGGCCTATTACAACAAACAGGAAGGCGTGAAGCGCATCGCCACCGAGACCGGCGCCGGCCAGTGGGGCTCGTCGCTCGCCTTCGCCTGCAAGCTCTTCGATATCGAGTGCAAGGTCTACATGGTGAAGATCTCGTACCAGCAGAAGCCCTACCGCCGCTCGATGATGCGCGTCTGGGGCGGCTCCGTCGTCGCCAGCCCGAGCGAGGACACCAACGCCGGCCGCCAGGTCCTCGCCGAAGACGCCGGGAGCCAGGGTTCCCTCGGCATCGCCATCAGCGAAGCCGTCGAAGACGCCGCCATGCGCGAAGACACCAAGTACTCCCTCGGCAGCGTCCTCAACCACGTCCTCATCCACCAGACCGTCATCGGCCAGGAGGCGATGAAGCAGATGGAGATGGCCGGCGAATACCCGGACGTCGTCATCGGCTGCGCCGGCGGCGGGGCCAACGCGGCCGGCCTGCTCTTCCCCTTCCTTCGCGACCGCCTCGAAGGCCGGACCAACACCCGCTTCCTCGCCGTCGAGCCGTCCTCCTGCCCCAGCCTCACGAAAGGCGAGTACCGCTACGACTTCGGCGACGTCGCCGGACTGACCCCGCTCATGAAGATGTACACCCTCGGCCACACCTTCATGCCCCCCGGGATCCACGCCGGCGGCCTGCGCTACCACGCCATGGCGCCCATGCTTTGCCACCTCTACGACGAGGGCTACATCGAAGCGACGGCCTACCCGCAGAACCCCTGCTTCGAGGCGGCGACGCTCTTCGCCCAGACCGAAGGCATCATCCCCGCCCCGGAAAGCTCCCACGCCATCCGCGGCGCCATCGATGAAGCCCTCGCGGCGAAGGAAGCCGGCCAGAAGAAGGTCATCCTCTTCAATCTCAGCGGCCACGGCCTGCTCGACCTCCAGGCCTACGACGACTACCTCTCCGGCAACCTGGTGGATGACCACTACCCGGTAGAGAAGGTGCAGGAGGCGATGCGCCACCTGCCCGTCATCTAGCAATCCCATGGGGAGGGGTGGGCGCCGCGGCGCCCGCCCCTCCCGGAACATCCCCACCCACGAGCGAAGGAGACGACAACCATGACCACCGCCATCGTGAGCGCGGACCTGGAAGCCCGGATCAAGGCAGTCCTGGACGAGAAGTCGATGCTGAAGCATCCCTTCTATGCGGAGTGGACGAAGGGCGAACTGCCCATTTCCAAGCTCCAGGAGTACGCCCGCCAGTACTACCACTTCGAAGCGTCGTTCCCGCGCTACCTCAGCTCCATCCACTCCCGGACGGAGTCCCCGGAGATCCGCCAGCTCCTGCTCGACAACCTCTGGGACGAAGAGCACGGCGAGCGCAACCATCCCGCCCTCTGGCTCGAATTCGCGGCCGCCCTCGGCGTTTCTGAAGCCGAAGTGAAGACGGCAACCCTTCGCCCGGAGACCAGGGCGCTCGTCGAACACTTCCGGCAGACGTCCAGCGAGTCGCCGCTCGCCGAGGCGCTCGGGACGCTCTTCGCCTACGAGGGTCAGGTCCCGGCAATCGCCTGGCAGAAGATCAAGGGCCTCACCGAGCACTACAACTTCGAGCCGAAGCAGTTCGAGTTCTTCTCGGTCCACCTCGTGGCCGATATCGCCCACGCCGGCGCCGAGATGGAATCGATCGCGATGGCCTGCGAGGACGAAGACGCCGTCCTCCGCGCCGTCGAAGCCTCCTGCGACCGCCTGCTGTCGTTCCTCGACGGCTGCTACGACGTGGCGGCGGCCTGATGGCCGAAGGCGACCCGCAATCGATCGAGGCGTGGAACACCACCACCACCGGTGCGGCCGCCGTCGGCCGCCTCAAGATCGGCTCGAACCTCCGCGCTTCGGCCGATGCCCAGGCCAAGGCGTTCGACCTCGCAGGCGTCGCCTGCGGGCTCATCGCCGAGGCAGCCGGTCGCGAAGGCCCGGCCCAGGCGGGCATCCTCCGCGATGCCCGCGGCGCGCTCGCCCAGTGCAAGTCGTGGATCCACGTGCTTGCCGCCGTCACCAACGAACAGGAGAGCGTCTTCGGCAACGAAATCGACCTCGTCGACCAGGCGTCGTGCCAGATTGGCGCCTACATTCGTTCGCTCGACCGCGGCCCGGCCCAGGCCGGACCCCGCCCACCCATGCGACAGGGCCCCGGCGGACCACCGCGCCCCGGCGGCCAGCAGCGCAACGCTGGAGGACCTCGATGAATGAGCGCAAGCGCATCCTCACGGGCATCCGGCCGACTGGTGCACTCCACCTCGGCCACTATGCCGGCGCGCTCGAAAACTGGGTGCGCTTGCAACACGACTACGAGACCTACTTCCTCATCGCCGACTACCAGGTTTCGGACTACGCCGACGACATCAAACGCGTCCGCGATGCCGTCTGGGAAGTCGCGCTGGACTGGCTCTCAGTCGGCCTGGACCCGGAAGGAAGCTCGTTCGTCATCGAAAGCCTCGTGCCCGAACACGCCGAGCTCTCCACCTGGCTCGGGTGGTTCCTCCCCGTCTCCATGCTCGAACGGAACCCCACGCTGAAAGCCGAAATGGCCGCGATGGAGAACCCGGAGGAGGGCCAGGAGCGCAAACCCGTGCCAGTCGCGTTCTATACCTACCCGGTGATGCAGGTCTCGAACATCCTCCTCCCGCGGGCGCACCTCGTCCCCGTCGGCGAGGACCACCTGCCGCACATCGAGCTCACCCGGGAGACCGCCCGGCGCTTCAACCACCGCTTCAAGGAGGTCTTCCCCGAACCGGAAGCCCTCCTCGGCCGGGTTGCCCGCCTCGTCGGCACCGATGGCAACGCCAAGATGAGCAAGTCGCGCGGCAACACCATCGACCTCAAGGACAGCGCCGAAACCGTCACCAAAAAGGTGAAGGGCATGTACGCCGGTCCGCCCCGCGGCGCCACCGAGCCCGGTGTCGTGGAGGAGAACCCCATCTTCCTCTACCTCGACGCCTTCGACCCGGACACCGCGACCGTCGCGCAGATGAAAGAGGACTACGCGAAGACGGGTCTTCCGAACAAGATCCTCAAGGACCGCCTCACCGAGGTCCTCAACACCAAGCTGGACCCCTTCCGCGAACGCCGCGCGAAGTACGAAACCAACATGCCCCTGGTCCGCGACGCCCTCGAAGCGGGTACGAAGCGCATGCGCGTCATCGCCCGCGAGACGATGGACATGGTCCGCGACGCCCTCGACCTCGGCTACCTGGAGAAGTACTAATGCTCCGCCCGACGCTCGAAGAAGTGAAGGCGATGGCGCCGAAGGTCGAAGGCAACCTCGTCCCGATCTACCGCGAAATCACCGCCGACCTGGAGACGCCGGTCTCGGCGTTCCTCAAGGTGCGCACCGGTAAGTACTCGTTCCTGCTCGAATCGGTCGAAGGCGGCGAGCGGCTCGCCCGCTACTCCTTCATCGGCACGCAGCCCTACCGCGTGCTCAAGACCGGCCCGGGCGAAGAGTACGACGGCGACCCGCTCAAACCCCTCGAACAGGAGATGGCTCGCTTCAAGGCCGTGGCCATGCCGGGCGTGCCCGCCTTCACCGGCGGCGCCATCGGCTACGTCGCCTACGACGCCGTCCGCCACTTCGAACCCCGCGTCGTCCCGCCGCAGGCCGACGTGCTCGGCATCCCGGAGTCGGTCTTCCTCTTCTGCGACTCCATGGTCGTCTTCGACCACATCCACCACACCATCAAGGTGATCGCCCACTGCCGCCTCGACGGCGATATCGACTCTTCCTACCGCCAGGCCGCCTTCCAGATCGACGAGATCGTCGAGCGGCTGAACAACCCGACCGTCAAGCTCCCCGAACAGGAAGTTGCCGCCGTCCTCCGCACCAACGGACAGGCGGAAAGCAACGTCGGCCGCGAAGGCTACGAACTGATGGTCGAGCGCATCCGCGATTACGTGATCGCCGGCGACGTCATCCAGGCGGTGCCCTCGCAACGACTCTCGCGGCCGACCGCCGTCCATCCCTTCAACATCTACCGCCAGCTGCGGACCGTGAACCCCTCGCCCTATATGTTCTACTTGGAGTTGGGCGACTTCCAGATCGTCGGCGCCTCGCCGGAACTCCTCGTACGCGTGGAAGACGGCGAAGTGGTGAACCACCCCATCGCCGGCACGCGCCCTCGCGGCGCCACCGCCGAAGAGGACGACCGCCTCGCCGAAGAGCTTCTCGCCGATGAGAAGGAGCGCGCCGAGCACATCATGCTGGTCGACCTCGGCCGCAACGATGTCGGGCGCGTCTCCTCCCCGGGCACCGTCCGCGTGACCAAGCTGATGGAGATCGAGCGCTACTCCCACGTGATGCACATCGTCTCCAACGTCTCTGGCCGGCTCGCGCCCGGGAAGACGCCGTTCGATGCCTTCCGCGCCGTCTTCCCGGCTGGCACCGTCTCGGGCGCGCCAAAGGTCCGAGCGATGGAGATCATCGCCGAGCTCGAACCATCGAAGCGCGGCATCTACGCCGGCGCCGTCGGCTATGCCAGCTTCGCGGGGAGCCTCGACACCTGCATCGCCATTCGCACCATGCTCGTGAAAGACGGCGTGGCCTACCTCCAGGCCGGCGGCGGCATCGTCTACGACTCGGTCCCCGAGACGGAGTACATGGAAACCGTGAACAAGATGCGCGCCCTCATGCGCGCCATCGACCAGGCGGAAATCGCGGCGGCCGAGGTCAAGTCCGGCAGCCTCGGCTACGGTTAGGAACGGGCCCCCGGCCTCTCGCAGGCCGGCCCGGACACTCGACGAAAGGGGGACGCAACCGTGACCGACAGGCGGCCAGACTGCGTGTACGGCATTCTCGTCCGCGACGGGCGAGTCTTCGTGCGCGCGATGGACGGGCACTTCGGGCTCCCCGGCGGCGTCTTCCGCCCCATGGCCGAAGACCGCAAAGTCGAAGTGGCCGCCCACCTCTGGGACCAGCTCGGCATCGAGGCGTCCGCCATCTGGGGACAGGGCGCGTTCGTCTACCGCAACCCGGACGAGGACCGCGAACGCTTCTGCGGCTTCTATTCGGTCTGGCAGTGGACCGGCGACGTGCCCGAATCGGCCGGGCGCTGGCTGAACGACAGCGAGCTCGCGATGACGGCGCTCCCGGCGTCCCTCCGCATCCTCCTCCTCAGTGTCCTCCACACACGGGCGATGAAAACGACATGAAACAAGACATCCGCATGGCAGCCATCCTCGAACGCGACGGCCGGCTCTTCCTCGTCCGGCCCCGGCCCGATGCCCCATGGGAGCTTCCAGGCGGCCCCCTGCCGCTCGAAAACGACGATATCGACGCGGAGATGGACGCCGTCCTCCAGCGCCTCGGCGTGATGGCGCCGGCCATCGAAGAGGACTTCCTCCAGACGCACTACTTCCCGTTCGAAGGCGGACAGGTCGTCTACAACGTCTACGCCGCCACCGACTGGGCCGGCGACCCCTCGGCCGCGCCGGGCCACGGCGCCGGCTGGTTCGGGCTCGATGACATCGCCGCCATCCACATCGACGAACGCGCCCGCAACGCCATCCTCGAAGCGTTCGGCCTCAAAGAGCCGGAAGACGACACCGCCAGGATCATGGCCGCGCTCAGCGGCGAGGCGACGCCCCCCGCGGAGGGCGCGCCCCCGGACGCACCGGCGCCGCGAGCCGCCGGAAACGACCCGCGCCGGGCGGCTGGCCTGGACGTGCTGCGCACCCTGCGCGGAGGAGTCGACCCCGAATTCGCCGCCAGCCAGATGAAGAAGTCCCAGCCCGAGATCGCCGACGACATCATCGATTTCGCCCTCGGCGGCGTCTGGTCCAATCCCGCGCTCGACCGCCGGACCCGCAGCCTCCAGGTCGTCGCCATGCTCGCGGCAACCGGGCGCACCGGCGCCCCCCTCACCTCGCACATCGAGGGCGCGCTGAACCACGGCGCAACCCCGCAGCAGGTGGTCGAGACGTTGCGCATGGTCGCCGTCTACGCCGGCTTCCCGGCCGCGCTCGAGGCCTGGCCCGTCATGGAAAAGGTCTTCGAGCGGCGCGGCATCGCGCGCCCCGGGAGGCCCGCATGACCGCCGTGCTCTGGGATCTGGACGACACCCTCCTGGACACCTTTCCCGGACGGATGAAGGCGCTCGCCTATGCCCACGAGGTCTGCCTCGGCACGAAGACGGACCCGGAAGCCCTCTGGCGCTCGCACCGCGGCGGCAGCCTCGAAGCCATGGGCCGCAGGCTCCTGCAGGACGACTACCTGCGGTTCGTGAACACCTACCGCGAGCACTACTTCAGCCTCGCGCGCGACATCCAGCCGTATCCCGGCATCGTCGCCGTCCTCGAAGCGTTCCAGCACGCGGGGGTCCCTATGGCCGTCGTCACCTCGAAGATCGCCTGGGGCGCCACCGAAGAACTGACCACGACCGGGCTCCTGAAGTACTTCCACTCGGTCGTGGGCGCCGACGATACCGACCTCCACAAGCCCGACCCGGCCCCGGTCTACGAAGCGCTCGACCGCCTGCTCGTCGATGCCTCGCTCAGCGTCGTCTTCGTCGGCGATAGCCCGGCCGATGTGTGGGCGGCGAGGAACGCGGGGGTCACCGCCGTCGCCGCGCTCTGGGGCACGATCGACGCCGGCCTCCTGCTCGAGGCGCTCCCCGACCACACCGCGAAGACGCCCGGCGAAGTGCTCGCCGTCTTCGCCGGGGAGGCGCCGCCCCAATGACCGAGCAGCTCGAAAAACAGATGGCCCATGTCGGCGTCCGCTTCTACCGCAGCGGCGGCGTCGAACTCGTGCTCGTGCCACTGCTCCGCGAGACTGCGAGCTTCACCCGCTCGGCCGGAGACGGCTACTTCCTCGTCTCCCTCATGGGCGAGCCGGGCAGCGCCTACCCGCTCGACCTGCGATCGCCCGGCTCCTACGAGCCGGCCTATCTGGAAAAGAAGTTCAAGCTCGACAGGCGCGGCTACGGCTACACGCCCGAGGAGCTGGCCGCGACCCTGCGGCTCATCGCCGAAGACCTGGCCAACGAGGAGGGACTGGACCAATGACCACCGTGCTCATCGATAACTACGACAGCTTCACCTACAACCTCTACCAGTACCTCGCCGAACTCGGCGCGGACGTCCGCGTCTTCCGCAACGACCAGGTGACCCTGGCCGAGATCCAGGCGCTAAACCCGGACCACGTCGTCATCTCGCCCGGCCCGGGCGACCCGGACGACGCCGGCATCTCCCGCGACGTCATCCGCGAATACGCCGGGAAGGTCCCGGTGCTGGGCGTCTGCCTCGGCCACCAGTGCATCTACGACGTCTACGGCGGCACCGTCGCGGGCGCCGGCGAAATCAAGCACGGCAAGACCTCCCACATCCATCACGACGGCAAGGGCGTCTTCAAGGACATCCCGAACGACTTCGAGGCCGTCCGCTACCATTCCCTCGCCGGGACGCCCGAGACCCAGCCCGGCGACCTCGAAGTGACGGCGAAGTCCGAAAGCGGCGTCATCATGGGCGTCCGCCACAAGGAGCTGACAGTGGAAGGCGTGCAGTTCCACCCGGAATCCATAGCGACCGAACACGGCAAGGAGCTGCTCCGGAACTTCCTCGAGATGGAGGGCGGGCGATGGTGATCCAGGATGCAATCCGGGCGCTGGTCGAGAGGGGGCCGCTCACCGGCTCCGAGACGGCCGCCGCCCTCGAAGAGATCATGACCGGCAATGCCACGCCGGCCCAGATCGGCGCGTTCCTCGCCGCCATGCGCCTCCGCGGCGAAACGCCCGAGGCCATCGCCGCAGGGCTCACCGTCATGCAGACGCACGCCGAACCCTGTCCCGTCTCCGACGTCATCGACATCTGCGGCACCGGCGGTGACGGCGTCGACACGATCAACGTCTCCACGGCCGCGGGCTTCGTTGTCGCCGCCGCCGGCGTGAGAGTCGCCAAGCACGGCAACCGCGCCGCATCGTCGAAGTGCGGCAGCGCCGACGTCCTCGAAGCGCTCGGCGCCCGCATCGACCTCGGCGGCGAGCAGGTCGCCAACGTCATCAACTCGTGCGGCTTCGGCTTCCTCTTCGCGCAGCGCTTCCACCCTGCCATGCGCCACGTTGGCGGCCCCCGCCGCGAAATCGCCGTCCGGACGATGTTCAACATCCTCGGGCCGCTCTCCAACCCGGCCAAACCGCGCGCCCAGCTCGTCGGCGTCGGCGCGCGCGCCATCGGCCCGGTCGTCGCCGAAGCCCTCGCCCTGCGCGGCGCCGGCCGCGCCATCGTGGTCCACTCGAACGACGGTATGGACGAGATCAGTCCCGCAGTCGCCACGCACGTCTGGATCGTCGGCGACGGGGCCGTCACAGAGCGCGAGATCTCGCCTGCCGACTTCGGCCTCGCGGCGCATCCGCTCTCGGCGGTGGCGGGCGGCGAAGCCCCGCAGAACGCGGGCGACATCCTGGCCATCCTCGACGGACACGACGGCCCGAAGACGGAGTTTGTGCTGATGAACGCCGCCGCCGCCCTATTCGTCGCCGGCAAAACACCAGGCCTCGCGGAAGGCGTGACGCTCGCGCGCGAAGCCATCGCCTCCGGCCGCGCCCGCGAGGTGCTCGACCATTATGTCGCGCTCACCCAGGAGGCCGGCGGTGAGTGAGCCTCCCATCCGCTCGTTCATTGCCGAAGCCGACCTCGTCGCGGAACGAGAACTCGATCTCACCAGTCCGCAGGGGCGGAAGGGGAAGTTGCACGTCCGCATCGCGCGGCCCGTCGAGGCGCTGGACGGTTCCTGGAACTGCGGCCTGCACCTCCAGGAAGTGGAGGACACCGTGACCGAACTCTCCGGCGAGGACTCGTTCCAGGCGCTGGTCCACGCGCTCTACGTCATCCCCGTCCTCATCGGGCAACTCCGAAAGCAGGGTTTCGCGGTAACACTGGAAGGCCACGAAGAACTGCTATTGCCCGAATTCCCGCTGCCGGGAGCCGGCTATGCCTGAGCCGACGATCCTCGACACCATCGTCGCCCGCCGGAAGCTCGACGTGGCGGAAGCAAAGCTGGCGAAGCCCGCCCAGGCCCTCCAGGCCGCCCTCGCCGGCGCTCCGGCCCCCATCGACTTCGCCGAACGCCTGCGCCGCGATCGGCCGATGGCCGTCATCGCCGAAGTGAAACGCGCCTCCCCGAGCAAAGGCGACATCGCCCCGGGCATGGATGCCGTCGCCCAGGCGATGAAGTACGCCACTGGCGGGGCCGCCGGCATCTCCGTGCTCACGGAGCCAACCTGGTTCAAAGGCACGCTTGCCGACCTCGCGGGAGTCCGCGGAGCCGTCGAAGCGCTGGGCGGCGCCCGCCCCGCGGTGCTGCGCAAGGACTTCATCATCGATGAGTACCAGGTCCTCGAAGCGCGCGTCGCCGGCGCCGATTCCGTGCTCCTCATCGTCGCTTCCCTGGACGACAGTACGCTGGCGCAACTCCTGGACTTCTCCCGCGAACTCGGTATGGAACCGCCCGTCGAAGTGAACAACGCCGAAGAGATGCGCCGCGCGCTCGATAGCGGGGCCACGGTCATCGGCATCAACAACCGCGACCTTCGAGACTTCAACGTCGACCTTGGCACCACCGACCGGCTCGCGGGGATGGGGAATGGCGGCGTGCTGCTCGCCGCGCTCAGCGGGATCGGCACCCGCGCCGATGTCGAGCGCTTCGAAGCCGCCGGCGCCGCAGCCGTACTCGTCGGCGAGTCGCTGATGCTCGCGGATGACCCGGCCGCGAAGATCGGCGAACTCCGCGGCATTCACGTCTCGCGCTCCACGATTCACG
>CALMIW010000373.1 GCA_937864275.1 uncultured Dehalococcoidia bacterium | reverse complement strand
CATCGTGAAAACGAGAGCCGACCTCCAGTACTTCACCGAACAGCAGTGGTACCGCGTGCCGGTCGAGGCAGGTATCACCCGAAACGAGAGCTGGCCACCACACTGGGTCGCCGCCTTCGAGACTGTGCGAGCAGGTGGCGATGCACAACAGGTCTTGCGCTACGCTCGCGTCGTCGGGCACGAGATCAAGTCCCGGGAGGAGCTGTTTCCCGAAGTCAACGCCGGCATTCGCGCAGGCAAGATGTACTACCAACTCAGACTCGGGAACCTAGAAACACTCCGGACTCCGCTCGTTCCTCGCCGGCCCCGCCGCACAGCGTTCATCCAAACGACGATGACCAAACTCTTGGCGGCCCAGGAGTTCAACGACCTTTTCAACGACAGCCCGTACGAAGACGAACTGTGGCAAGCGTTCAAGTCGCAAAGGATCGACGCTGAGCGACAGTGGCCCTTCCCGACCCGGGAACGAAAATACGTTCTCGACTTCGCGCTGTTCTGCCGCACAAGGGCCATCGACGTCGAGGTCGACGGCCGCCCGCATCACAGCGTGGAAGTGCGGAGTGTCAGCGATGCCGAACGGGATCGCCAATTGGCGATGTCGGGATGGGCGGTGGTGAGATTCCGGACAGCTGAAGTGGCGAAACGGCTGAGCTACTGCCTCGAACGGGTATCCCAAGCCATCAGGGTCAACGGCGGATTGGACGGGGCGAATCTGACTGTGCGGGATGGGCAACGAACAGCGGTGCAGATGTCGTTGATGGAGCAACGTTTCACCTACGACGAAGCGCAGGAGGAGGAAACGGATTGAACGGTCCCCTGGACGGCATCCGCGTCCTCGACTTCACCTGGGCCCTCGCCGGGCCTTTCGCAACCATGCAACTTGCCGACCTCGGCGCCGAAGTCGTGAAGGTCGAATACCCGGAGACCCACGAGAAAGAGCGTGGCTTCGGGCCCTACCACGACGGCGTTTCCACCTTCTTCTTCAGCCCGAACCGCGGCAAGAAAGGCATCGCCATCGACCTGAAGACGCCGGAAGGCAAGGCGCTGGTGAAGCGGCTCGCGAAGGAAGCGGACGTCCTCACCGAGAACTTCCGCCCGGGGACGATGGACCGGCTTGGGCTCGGCTACACCGCCCTGCGCGATGAGAACCCGCGCCTCATCTACGCCGCGCTCAGCGGCTTCGGCCAGACCGGCCCCTACAGCGCTATGGCCGCCGTGGATGCGGTCGCGCAGGCCATGGGCGGCACCATGTCGCTCAACGGCGAGGCGGACGGCCCCCCGACGCGCATCGGCGTCAGCATCGGCGACATGGCGGGCGGACTCTACCTCGCCATCGGCATCCTCGCGGCCCTGAGGGCGCGGGACGTCACCGGTCAGGGCCAGCTCCTCGATGTCGCGCTGATGGAGGCCCAGATCGCGCTTTGCGAAAACGCCATCGTGCGCCAGTCGGCGTTCGGCGAGGCGCCCAGCCGCCAGGGCAGCCGCCACCCGCTGGTCGCCCCCTTCGGCCCCTACGAGACGAGCGATGGCTGGATCGTCATCGCGAACGTGAAGGAATGGGAGCTCTTCTGCGCGCTAATCGGCCGCGACGACATGGCCCTGGACGAGCGCTACCTCACCAACCGCGCCCGCCTGGAGAACGTCGATTCCCTCGAGGCGGAGCTTGCCTCGGTCATCAGGACGCAAACGACCGAGGCGTGGTTCGCACTCATCGAACCGGCGAACGTTTGCGCCATCGGCAAGGTCAACACCATCGCCGACCTGTTCGACGACCCGCATGTGGCCGCCAGGAAAATG
>CALMIW010000372.1 GCA_937864275.1 uncultured Dehalococcoidia bacterium | reverse complement strand
GAGTTGACGGAGGACGTAGCGGATGGTGCTCGGGCTGCCGTTGAGGAAGCACGCATCGGTGACCTTGCAGAGGGGCCGGTGGATGGCGGCGGCTTCGGCGACGCGGCCCTCTTGGATGAGGCGCAGCATCTGCTGCTGCTGCGAGGCGACGATGTGCGAGGTCACGCTTATGGCTCCCCAGGCGCCCATGCACCAGAGGTGGAAGTTGTCGTTGTCGTTGCCGCTCCAGATCTTGAAGTCCGGAGCGGCCTCCATGATGGCGGCGGTGTGGGCGAGGTCCCCGTTGGCTTCTTTGTCGCCGACGATGTTCGGGACTTCGGCGCAACGGAGGATGGTCTCGACGGTCATGTTGACGCCAGTCCTGCCGGGGACGTTGTAGACGATGACCGGGAGGCTGGTGCTTTCGGCGATGGCGCGGAAGTGCTGGAAGATGCCTTCCTGGGGCGGCTTCAGGTAGTAGGGCACGACGGTGAGGACGCCGTCGGCGCCGGCGCGCTCGGCCTCGTGGGTGAGGTGGATCGAGTGACGGGTATCGTTCGTGCCCGAGCCCGCGATCACCGTGGCGGAGTCACCGAGCTCCTGCTTCACCACTGCCCAGAGCCGGTACTTCTCCTCATCGGTGAGGAGGGGGGATTCGCCTGTGGTACCGGTGACCACGACGCCATCGTTGCCGGAGCGGACCAGGTGGGCGGCGAGCCGGCGGGCGTGGGCGTAATCGACCTCTCCATCGGGAGTGTAGGGGGTGACCATGGCGGTCAGGAGGCGTCCGAGTTCGGGCATTGGGAGCGGGCTCCTCGGTGAGGTGAATGGTTATTGTCGATTGTCGGGTGGCGGTTGTCGATGGCCGCGAGAGTTGCCGCGCGGACGCGGAACGGCCCCGGCAGTGACGCCGGGGCCGACCAGGGGAGGGAACTCGGCAGCCCCAAGGGGGAGAGGACTACCGCGCGTTCGCGCGTTCGCCGGGGGCGTGGTTCGGGCGGCCTTCGTTGACGAAGCGCTCGATGGCGGCGGCGGCACGCTCCTTCGCCGCTTCGGCGTTATCGGCGGGCAGCTTGCCATCGGCGACCGCCTTGTCGATGGCGGCATCGTCATCGGCGACGAGGGCGTCGATGACGTCCTGGGTCTGCGGGCCGGCGATATCGGCGACGGTCTGGCCGTCCTGGAGCTGCTCGCGCAGGGTGGCGACGTCGGTGCCGAGGACTTCGGCCACGGTCTCGAGGGCATGCCTGGCAATCGAAAGGACCTTGCCTCCGCGGTCGCCCTTGCCATCGCGATGCTGACCGGGGACTGCGGCGAGGATGCGGTCGATCAGGGCGGGCGCGTTGGACTCGAGCTCGTCGGCCCGTTCCTGGGTGATCTTGCCATTGGCAACGGCTTCATCGAGCCTGGCGCTGATGGCGGCGAGGGCGTTGGCCTTCGCTTCATCGGCGGAGATGTCGCCGTACTGGTCGATGATCGCGCCAAGGGTAAGGCCGGCGGCGGCGCCTTCCTTCATCTCGTCGCGGGTGACGCCGGAGTCCTTGAGGACACCGTGGATGCCGGCCTTGACCGGCCGGCCGTGGCGTTCGCCCTGTTCGCTGGGGGCGCCAGTGCCTGGTTCATCGGCGAGGGCGACGCTGCCGGCGCCGATGACACCGACGGCGATGACGCTGGCAAGCCCGACCGATGCCAGGCGGCTGTTTCGCATTGAAAATCCCATCTGTTTCGGAACCTCCGTTTTTCGCGCCGGGGTGCGCACCCCGGACACTGGAGCAATGGCGCGAGGTTTTCGAAAGGTGCCGAAGCCGGGACGAGGGCGCTTTACGGATGCTTTTCGATCCAGCGGCCCCTGAAGAGGAGCAGGTCCCCCGAGTGGACCGAGACCCTGGCGGGGGAGGACGCGATCTCGTTGTGAATCCCGCGCGGGCTGAAGGAGAGCGTGAAATCGGTCAGGGGCCAGCGGAGGCCCTCCGTGGTGACGCCGGTGCACTCCCCGATGGCGACAAGGGAGACGACGGTGCCCGCGGGGCCGCTGAACTCGACGGAGCGATCGACGAAGGAGATTTCGAAGAACTCGTCGTGGATGCGCACGTTGGCGCGGCCGCGGAAGAGCGTGAGCACGGCGAGGTTCGCGAGCGAGTGGTCGGCGCGGCCACCTCCGGCGCCGACGACGTCGACGTCCCGGCAGCCGTTGGCCACGGCCCAGGAGACCGCCTTCTCGAGGCCGGATGTATCGAGGCGGCCCTCGCGGTGGAGCCGCTCCGCGGGAAGGGCGTCGCGCACGTGGGGGAGGCGGTGCAGGGTATCGAGGTCGCCGACGATGGCGTCGGGGAGCAGTCCGTTGGCGAGCGCGTGTTCGGCCCCACCGTCGGCGGCGACGATGAGCACGCCCTCGCCGTCTCCGAGCAGCGCCGAGACGAGTTCCGGCGAAGGGGCATCACCGTGGGCAAAGACGAGTGCGCGCACGGGGGTAGTTAAGCGGGTTGGCGAGCGACGCGCGACTGGCGGAAGTTGGTGCCAGCAGCTATCCTGAGTATCAGACTAACTTAGAATAAGGTGGCAATATGGTATCCATCCCCGAATCTCATCGCGACATCCTCGAGGGCAAGAACTTCGCGTACATCGCCACGCTGATGAAGGACGGCTCGCCGCAGGTGACGCCCGTCTGGATCGACCTGGACGGCGACACGATCCTCTTCAACACGGCCGAGGGACGGATGAAGCAGAAGAACCTGGACCGCGACGGACGCGTTTCGATCGCCGTGCACGACGCGGCGAACCCGTACCGCTACATCCAGGTGCGCGGGGCGGTCGAGGCGAAGCAGTTCGAAGGGGCGGAGGCCCACATCGACCGCATGGCCAAGAAGTACATGGACCTCGATTCGTACCCCTACCGGAACGCGGCGGAGAAGCGGGTGATTTACCGGATCCGGCCGGAGCGCATCCAGACGATGAACTAGGGTGACCCCGGGAGGTGTGCGCGCCGCACTCGCGCGCACACCCGGCCGCCGGTAGCATCGCGCGGCATGAACGTGCTTGTTTTCGGCGCGAATGGGCAGCTCGGCTCGGACATCGTCCGGCTCTGGGATGACGCGGAGGTGGCGGTCGCCGGGGTGACGCGGGCTGACGCGGACGTCACCGACGCGGAGGCGGTGCGGAAGCTCATCCAGGCGAACCAGCCCGACGTGGTGATCAACACGACGGCATTCCACAACCTGCCAGTGTGCGAACAGGACCCGGACACAAGCTTCCACGTGAACGTCACCGGCGGGCGGGACGTGGCGCTGGGAGCCCCCGCAGGAGGCGCCGCCCCCGTCCAGATCAACACCCAATACGTGTTCGACGGGACGAAGGGCGCGCCGTATTTCGAAGACGACGCGCGGCGCGCGGTGAACGTCTACGGCGCCGCGAAGATCGCGACCGAGGACGTGGTCCGGATCGTCAATCCGGAGACGCTGATCGTGCGGGTTTCGGGCCTGTACGGGCTGGCGGGGTCGGCCGGAAAGGGCGGGAACTTCGTCGAGACGATGCTGCGGCTGGCGCGGGAAGGCAACCCGATCCGGGTTGTTGGCAACCAGGCGACCTCGCCGACGAACACGGCCGAGATCGCGGAGGCGCTGCTCCCGCTGGTGAAATCCGGGATGCGCGGCGTGGTGCACCTGGCGGCCGCCGAGGGTTGCAGCTGGCACGCGTTCGCCGCCGAGATCTTCCGGATCGCCGGTGTTTCGCCGCACCTGGAGGCAGTGACGACAGAAGCATTCGGCGGGCCGGTGAAGCGCCCGATGCACTCGGTGC
>CALMIW010000371.1 GCA_937864275.1 uncultured Dehalococcoidia bacterium | reverse complement strand
GAGGCCGAGGCCGAACAGATCGCCGCCCGTCCCGGGACCGCCCCGATCACCCCGGCGCCTCGGCCGGTCGCCATGCCCGAAGTGAAAATCCCGACGCCGCCAGCAGCGACGCCACCGGCGGCCGTGGCGCCGGCCTCGGCGACCCCGGCAGTGGCCGACAGCGGACCAGCGCCGGCATCGACGCCTTCGGCCGCGCGCAGTTCTGACGACGATGATGACGACGACCGCGATGAAGACGAGCACGAGGACGAGCACGAGGAGGAAGACGAGCACCAAGACGAAGACGACCACGAAGATGAAGAGGACGACCACTAGATGAGCGCGAAAGGCAAACCCGGGAAGATCCGCTTCCTGGCCACCCGGCTGGTGGTAGGAGGCGGGGCGGTCGCGCTGTTCGTCGGCTTCTGGGGAGCGGTAGCGGCTACCGAAGGCCAGAAGAAGGACGAGCCAGCCGACGCCCAACAATGGGTGGAGGCAGCTCCGACCGAGGAAGCAGAGCTCATCCAGGATGGCTGGCGCTGGGATAAGGCGACCGGCCAATGGGTGGCCCTCGAAACGGCTCCCGCCGCGGCGGCCACCGAGGCGGCACCCGTCCGCCAGGTGGTGGTGGTAGAGCAGCGCCCGGTCTACTACGTAACGCAGTACATGCCGGTGCAGACGCCGGCTGGAACGGGACCCGCCCCGGCAGCCGCGACTCAGGCAGGCACGGCCCCGCGGAGCAACCCGACGGCCGCGCCTTCGGGTTCGGCGCCGAGTGCTGGTAGCGCCGCAGTCCCTGAGAGCATCCCGGCGGATATGCCGGAAGTGGGCGAGGCTCCACCACTGGAGACGTTCGAGCCGTTCACGCCCCCGCCTGCCGAGCCAGCGCCGATCGAGGCACCCGCGCCACCGGCGGCCGTCCCGGCTCCCGCGGCGCCCCCGGCCGCGCCACCTCCCGCGCCGGCGCCCCCTCCTCCGCCGCCGGCTCCCGCGCCGCCACCACCGCCACCGCCGCCAGCGGCGACGCCGGCGAAGTCTTCGAAGGGATCGTGATGAAACCGGCTGTCTTCTTCCCTGTTCTTGGTGCTGTGGCCGGTGCGGCGGCCACGAGGTACTGGGCGCATTTCCCGGGCGTCGCAGATGCGTGGATGGGGCCGCACGGCGCGTGGTACGCATCGCGCGCCGCGGGTATCGCCGCCTACCTGTTCCTCTGGGCCGGGCTCGCGGGCGGCCTGCTGATGTCCTCGGCGTGGTTCGACGGGATCATCGGACGGGCGCGGCTACTGGCGATCCATCAATCGGCCTCGATCGCGGGCCTGGCGCTTGGGCTGGGTCACGCGCTCGTGCTGATACCGGACGGCTGGACGCGTTTCGGCCTGGTGGACGTGCTCGCGCCGTTTGGTTCGTACTACGAGCGGGTGCAGGTCGGCATCGGCAGCCTGAGTCTCTACCTGGCCGCCGCCGTTTCGTTCTCCTTCTGGTTCCGGGGCATGCTCGGGATGAAGGCGTGGCGCTGGCTTCACCGTTCTTCGTTCATCGCCTTCGCCGGCGCGCTCTGGCACGGCCTGAAGGTTGGGACCGACAGTTCTGAGCCCTGGGTGATGGGGCTGTACATCGTGACGAGCCTCGCCGTGGTGTTCTGGCTTGTGGTCCGGCTGACGTACATCCGCCAACCGCGGCGACGTGTCGCCGTCGAGGCGACTGTTGCCTGAGCAGTGGCAGGCCGCGGAGCTCCTGAATGAGCTGGTGGAGGGCCGAATGGCCGCGTCGCCGTACGCGGGAGAGGTTGCGGCCCTCGCTTCGCTCGCGCGGAGCTGCCGGCAGCTGCAGTTGCCCGGCCCATCGATTGCTGCGCAGGCCCGGATGCGGTCCCGCTTCTGGGCGTCGGTTGAAGAGGACGGTTCCCGGTTCGGGCTGGCGTGGCCGTGGGGCAGGCGGATCGGCCATCGGCTCGCGGCCGGTGCGCTCGCCGTGTCGCTCCTGGGCGGGGGCGCAAGCTACGCGACAGGCTACAGCCCTGCGGCGGCCCTCGATGGCACCGCCTCAGCTCTGCTTTCCCTCGCGCGCAACCTGACGCCGCGCGAGAGCGGTGCCCCACTCTTCCTGCAAACAGACGCGGACCAGCTTGACGAGCCCCCGGCACAGGTTTCGGGAGACGCCCAGGACCTGGAGCAGCGTGCCGAGGACGCCCCGAGCAGCGGCAGCGCGGCGCCGGGGGAGACGCCTCCTTCGCCGCAACTGGCGGCAGCCCCAGCGGGGACGAACCCCGCGCCGGCGGCGACGGCGACGCCAAGCCCAACGCGGACGCCGACGCCGCAAACGGCCGCTGCACCCAAGCCTCAATCCGGCACGGGGGCACCTCCGGCGACGCCGCCATCGGCCCCTCCGAAAGACGCATCCTCGGCCACGGCAACTCCGGCCGCCGCCGCCAGCAGCACGCCTTCGCCGACGGCTTCTCCGACGGCGTCGCCAACGCCCGAGCCGGGCGAGGACGAGGACGAGCACGAGGCGGAACACGAAGGGGAAGACGACAAGGACGGAGAAGACCACGAGGACGAGAAACCCGAGGAAGACCACGCCGACGAGGACGGCGAGGATCCCGAGGGCGAAGAGGACCAGGAACCCGAGGCCCCGGAGGATGGCCGATGAGCACGGCCATCCTCCCGTGGCGGGTACAGGGCTGGGCGGCCGCGATGCCGGCACGGAAGCCTGCGTCCCGGGGATGGCGGACTTCGGCGCATGACGCGGGACACAACGCGCTTCGCGACCGGGACCACGAGAGTTGGAACAGCCTGTTCGACCGGGAAGCGCCGGCAATCTACCGGTATGCGCTTTCGCGGCTGGGCGATGCGGGCCGGGCGGAGGAGGCGACGAGTGACGTGTTCGAAGCGGCGTGGAAGAACGCCGAATCGTTCAGCGACCGTGGACTCCCACCACGCGCGTGGCTGTTCGGCATCGCGCGGCACGTGGTGGCGAGCAGCCAGCGGTCGTGGCTGCGGCGGGCGCCGGAAATCAGCATCGAGGCGTACGTCGAGGCCGGCAAAGCCGAATCCCACGACGACCGGCTCGACCTGGTCCGGGCCATCGGGGGACTGTCCAAGGGGCACGCAGAAGTGATCACCCTCCGCTTTGTGCAGGGCCTCACGCTGGCGGAGACGGCGCAGGTGCTTGGGTTGACCGCGGACGCGGTGAAGGGACGGCAGTTGCGCGCGCTCGAGGCGTTGCGGGAGCGGCTCGGCGAACGCTGAATTCCCAGGGCTCGCCTTTACGGCGGCCGGTGAGCGATTCAAGTACCCTCGATGGCGTGAAGTCGCTTCTTCGTGCGTTCAAACTGACCTCAGAGCACTTTGCCGGGCTGCGTACGGCCCTGGCGATGTTCGGACCACGCGGCTGGACCTACGCGGTCGTGGGCGGCGCCGGGACGCTATTCGTCATCGGCGCGGTCACGGCCCTGTTCGACAACCCGGTGTTCGGCCGTCAGGTAGCGCCGAGACCACAGGACTACGTGTTCTGGGTGATCACGGCGGTGCTCGCGGGGCTCATCTTCGGAACCTACGCCCTTCGCGCGCCGGCGACGGAGCAGGCGAAGACCAGCGCAGGCGGGGCACTTGCCGCACTGGCGGTGGGGTGTCCGACATGCAACAAGATCGCCGTGACTCTGCTAGGTACGTCGGGAGCGTTGAACATCTTCGGCCCGACGCAGCTCTTCCTGGGGATTGCATCCGTCGCGCTGCTGGCCTGGACGCTCCTGTTGCGGGCCAGAGCGATCACGACGTCGTGCGCGTTGCCGGAG
>CALMIW010000370.1 GCA_937864275.1 uncultured Dehalococcoidia bacterium | reverse complement strand
CCGCTTGAGCCAGTCGGCGTCCGGGCGTTCGGTGGCGAGCCGGTTCTTCAACTCGGCGTCGTCGATGATCCGGCCTTCCTCCATGCTCACGAGGAACATCTTGCCCGGCTGGAGGCGGCCCTTGTGAACGATCTTCTCGGGAGCTATCGGCAGCACGCCGACCTCGGACGCCATGATCACGATGTCGTCATCGGTTACGTAGTAGCGCGAGGGGCGCAGGCCGTTGCGGTCGAGCGTCGCGCCGATGTCCTTCCCGTCGGTGAAGGCGACGGAGGCGGGGCCGTCCCACGGCTCCATGAGGCAGCTGTGGTATTCGTAGAAGGCCTTTTTCTCGGGGCTCATGGACTCGTGGCCCTGCCAGGCCTCGGGAATGAGCATCATCATCGCGTGGGCGAGCGGGCGTCCGGCAAGCACCAGCAGTTCGAGCGCCTCGTCGAGGCTCGCGGTGTCGCTGCCATGCTCGTTGATGACCGGGAGGATCTTGTGGATGTCGTCGAAGTGCGGCGAGGAGAAGAGGGCCTCGCGCGCCGCCATCCAGTTGCGGTTCCCGCGGAGCGTGTTGATCTCGCCGTTGTGCGCCACCATGCGGTAGGGGTGCGCCAGTTCCCAACTGGGGAACGTGTTGGTGCTGAAGCGCGAATGGAACATCGCCATCGCGCTGATGAGGTGCCTGTCGCCCAGGTCCGGGAAGTACTCGCGCAGCTGCACCGCGGTGAGCATGCCCTTGTAGACGAATGTGCGGCAGGAGAGGCTGGCGAAGTAGAACCAGTCGGCGTCTTTGATTCCCCAGCGCTCGATGGACTTCTCGAAGCGCTTGCGGATGACGTAGAGGCGGCGCTCGAAATCGTCATCGGTTGCGACGCCGCTCCCGCGGCCGACGAAGACCTGGTGGATCGATGGTTCCGCGTCGAGGGCGGTCTGGCCGAGGGACGCGTTGTTCGTGGGGACGTCGCGCCAGCCAAGGAGGTGCTGTCCTTCTTCCTCCACGATGGCGCCGAAGAGCGCCATCGCCTGCGCCCGGGCGCGGGGGTCCTGCGACGAAAAGAAGAGGCCGGCTCCATACTGGCCGGCCTCGGGCAACCTGATGCCTAGCTGCGCACACTCGCGACGGAAGAACTCGTGCGGAGTCTGGATGAGGATGCCGGCGCCATCGCCGGTGTTCGGCTCGCTGCCCGAGGCGCCGCGATGGTTGAGATGTTCGAGCGCGCTCAGGCCGTCGCTCACGATCTGGTGGGACCGATGGCCCTTGAGGTGGACGATGAAACCGACACCGCAACTGTCGTGCTCGTGCTCCGGGCGGTATAACCCTTGCGCGGACGGCAGTAGCGAATGTCCCATCGTGGTCTTCCTCGACGCGTAGTGGTGACCCGGCCCCTGATTCGTTATGGAATGGCACGGCCCCTGCGACGCATTTTAGGTTCGGCCGCAGATTGTGAAAACATTCGCAATCACGAGGAAGCAACTGGGTGAGCCAGCAGTATAACGCAAACGTCAACCTTGGCGTCGAGTCCCGGAGCCAATTTCCTGCGGATACGTGGTATAGACGCGTGCTAAGGTATCGGGATTCCACTCACCCGGACGACGCCAGTGGCCGAACTGTATTGGACTCCCGAGCACCTCGAAGAAATGGTGAGCGCACGTTCGAAAATCCTGGGTCCGCAGGTCTGGGCCGCGGCGACGCCCGACCCGCGGCACCTCATTTCGTTTGCCGGCGGCCTCCCGGACATCCCATCGCTGCCCGGGGAGCAACTCCTTCGGGCAGCCCGTGCCGTCATCGAGCGCGAACAGAAAGAGGCGCTCGAATACGGCGGCACGTTCGGGCCGCTCCCGCTGCGCGAGGCCATCGCCGAACGCTCGTCCCGCATCGAAGGCATCCCTCTCACGCGCGACAACGTGATCATCGCCTCCGGCTTCGCCTACTGGGAGATCGACGGCGGCGGTCCCGGCCGGCGCCTCCGCGAGCCCCGCCGCCACCCCGACTTCCAGTTCGCCCAGGACGCCAACCCCGACCTCGCGCCCCCGG
>CALMIW010000369.1 GCA_937864275.1 uncultured Dehalococcoidia bacterium | reverse complement strand
CTTCCCGCGGGCGGGCGCATTGTGACCGCCGGCGCTCGGACCCTCCATCACGAAGCCATCCACCTCCACCGTCGAGGCGAGTCGCATCGCCAGGGCGTGGTGCGAGGCGATCAGGAGGAACTTCGGGCGCTCGAGGCGCCTCCCGGAGGGCACGAACTCCCGTGGGTCCAACCTCAGCGTCAGTTTTTCGCTGCTGCCTTCAACGTCCATCCGGTAGGTCGCCGGTTCGTTGTGCGCGAAACTGTTGAGGACCGCCGGGATCTGGTGCGGGATTCCCGCGCCGACCAGTACATAGTCCACTCCCGCCAACATCGCCCCGAGCAGGACGGGCAGGTGCATCAATTGCACCTTCTCCAGGACGTTGATCCCTATCGGCCCGGTGTGGCCCTCTTTCGCAAGCCACACTTCCACGAAGGCCGACGCAATCGCCAGTCTCGTCATCTGTGCCTTCGTCGTTTCGCTTCCGGTAACCAGGACTTCTGGCTTCGGCGGGAGCCGTCGCCGGCTGGCTGGGCCCCGGGATGCGTACTGGCCCATGATCTCGCGGGAGATCTCCGGGTCGAAGGCGTTGAGTGCCCGTACCACGTCTTTGTCGCCCGCCCGGATCCGGTCGACGAGGATGACCGGGAGACCCGTCCCCGAGACGACGCCGAGCACGTTCACGCCGAGGCGCTGACCGGCAACGGCAACGGCCCGGGCGAGTCGCCAACTCGAGACTCCCACCCCCATTCCACCCTGGATGAGTTCAGGCAGGGGGCGCGAGTTCGTCGGACATTCACCCATTCAGTCCATCCTAGGGCAGCCTCTGGCTAGGGTCAGTGCGCGTCCACACAACCCCGGTCACCCGTCGCCCGTCTTAACCCGCGCACGCTAACCGAGTCGGTAAAACCGGTTCGCCGTCCCGTAGAACATCGCGTCCTTCTCGTCTTCCCGGAACCCTGCAGCCATGCGTTTGAAGGCGTTCCACAGCACCGGGTAGCTCACGCTCACCTTGTCTACGGGGAAGTTGCTTTCGAACATGCACCGCTCGGGCCCGAACCGGTCGATCGTGTGCTCGTAGTAGTGCCGCGTCGCGTCCGCCAGCTCCTGCGACGTCGGTGGAGTGGGCCGCTTGTGCCAGCCGAAGCCGTTCAGCGGCATATTCAAGCCGCCGAGCTTCGCCACCACGTTGGGACACTCAGCGAGGTCGTCGATCGCCTCCCTCCACTGCGCGAAGACCTCCGCCTGCTTCCCTTCGAACGGTCCGATACCCAGCGGGCCGCCGAAGTGGTCGAGCACGATCGGGGTCTCCGGGAACGCCCGCGCGAGGTCGGTCAGTTCCGGGATCTGCGGGTGATAGAGCCAGGCTTCGAAGGTCAGCCCCAGGCGCCCCAGGTGGGCGTACCCTTCCCTGAACTTCGCGTCCATCAGGAGCCCTTCCGGCGGATTCGTGTGCGAATTCCGGATCTCCGCGCTCGCGTGCCACCCGGCCGCGTGCCGGATTCCGCGAAACCGGTTCGTGCTGGCGTCGATGTGCGCCTCCAGTACTGACGCCACTGCATCCCCGAGTGCGAGGTCCGCGAACCCTACGATTCCGGCGCAAGCCCGAGTCGCTCCATACCCGCCGCTCGCGCTCATCGCCGCCACGCCCTGCACGAACTCCGTTTCGCCGATCGGCCGGTACGCCTCCGGCCCATCCGCCCGGTACATCGCGAGGCACTCGATGAACACGGTGCTGACCACATTGTGGCCGCTGCCGGTGTCTTGCAGCAGTTCGTCAAGCAGGTACCGGTCGCCGTTGCGGTCCCACAGGTGGTGGTGCGGGTCGCAGATGCGCCGCTCCGGCTCGATGATCTCCTCCTGCACCTGGTCGAGCCACGCTTTCAAGTCGGCCATCGCTACCCTCCCTCGTCTCGCGCGCAGCCTACGCACCTTGCCCGCCCCATCTCAACCGGCGTAGCCTCGCCGGCACTATTCGTCCCGGGGGATCGCCATGGCCCTACCACCTGGTCTCGAAGCGGAACTCGGCCTCCGCGGCAAGGTCGCGATCATCTCTGGCGGCGG
>CALMIW010000368.1 GCA_937864275.1 uncultured Dehalococcoidia bacterium | reverse complement strand
TCCAGTTCACGGCGTCCGCCGACACCAGGATCGTGCCGCCATCGCCCACCGCGACGGCAACCGCGACCGGACCGTTCGTCCGCCTCTTCGGTCCGGGCACTGCCGCGGTCGGCGAGGCGGTCACGGTTTACGCGCAGACCGGCGGCGGGACGCCGCTCAGGACCGACATCACGCTCCCGAACGGCCAGACACTGACGCACACCGGGGGTGCCTCGTTCACCGCTGCTTCGCCCGGTTGCTACGCCTTCGCCGTGACCGCCTACTTCGCCGACGGCAAGACGCTCAGCGCCGCCCACGCCGTCTCCGTTGGCGGCGTCTCCTGCGGCGCCGGCCAGGGCTGAGCCGGCGCGAACCCGCGCCCTTCCCAACTTCGCGCCACTTCGGCTTCCTGGATCGGGCGGATCCCCGATAAGCGCGCCGCGCGCCGCCTTCGATACTGATTGAGCGCCACTGGTCTCGGCCAGGCCACAACGCGGCGCGCTCGGGGGATTAATGTCCTGGTTCAACAACCGCAGTCTTCAAACCAAGCTGCTCGGCAGCGTGGGCTTTTCCGTCGCACTCATGGCCGTGGCGGTCGTCTTCGCCATTCGCGCGGCGGGCGCTGCCAGCGCCGATACGGAGGACCTGTACAACACCCACTTCCGCGGGCAGGTGATCCTCGACGAGGCGAAGCAGGAGTTCCTCCTCAGCAACATCTACACCATGGACTCACTCCTCGCGGATGACCCGAACGAGGCGAAGGAGATCGTCGCGGAGGCAGAGGACCACCAGTCCAAGGCCAGGGCGAAGCTCGTGGAATACGCGGAAACGCAGGACGACGCCCGCATCAGCGGCCTCGCCGCCGAAGCGCTGGCGGGGACCGACTCCCTCGTTTCGATCCGCAAGGAGGTCTTCGCCCACATCCTCGCCGGAAGGGCTGCCGAGGCAGTCGAGCTGAACGAGAACGGCGCCAACGGCCTGCCCTCGGGCGATAAGACGGCGGAAGCCGTGGTCGAACGCCTGAACGAAGCGACGGCGCAGAGCCTCGCGCTCGCCGCAAGCGTCCAATCCCAGTCGGAAGCGTCGGCCTCCGATGCGATCCGCAATGCCGCGCTCGTCGGGTTGGTCGCAGCCCTCCTCGGCCTCGGGCTCTCGTACGTCATTTCCCGCGGCGTTCGCGGCGGCGTCGCCCAGGTGGTTGGGCGCCTCAGGTCCATCGAACAGCACTGCATTACCGACCTCTCGGCCGCGATGCGCGCCTTTGCCTCCGGCGACCTTTCGATCGAGGTCCAGCCGGTTACGTCGAAGATCCCCGTGTATGCAGGCGACGAAATCGGCCAGGCAGCCGCGACGATTAACTCCGTGCTCGACCGGCTCGTCGACACGATCGCGACGTACAACGAGGCGCGTCACAGCCTCTCCGCAATCATCGGCGAAGTCCGCGGCGGCGCCGGTTCGCTCCTCGATTCTTCCGAGTCGCTAAAGGACTCTTCGGACCAGATGGCGAGCGCGACGGGCCAGATCGCCAATGCGATCAACGAAGTGACCCGTTCCGCGGTCGTCCTTTCCGGGCTCTCCCAGGATTCGGCCCGCGAAGTCGAACAGGTGGCTTCCGGCTCCGTCCAGCTCGCGGCGGTCGCCCGCACGAATGCCGAATCGGCCGGCGAAAGCAGGTCGGAAGCGACGCGCATGCAGGAGCGCATCGAGTACGTCGCGAAGGCCTCGGAAACGGTCGCCGTCTCCGCAGAGGAATCGCGCAACGCCGCCCAGAAGGGCCAGGACGCCGTCACCCGTGCCGTCGCCTCCATGGAGGCCATCGCCCGGGCGGTGGACCGCGCCTCCGAAACCGTCGGTCAGCTCGGCGAGTTCGGCCAGCAGATCGGCGACATCGTGAAGACCATCGACGAGATCGCCGCCCAGACGAACCTGCTCGCCCTCAACGCCGCCATCGAAGCGGCCCGCGCGGGCGAACAGGGCCGCGGTTTCGCCGTCGTCGCCGAGAACGTGCGCCATCTCGCGGAACGCTCCAGCGACTCCACCAAGGAGATCGCCGACCTCATCGCCAAGGTCCAGGCCGCAACCCAGGAGGCCGTCAACGTCATGGCGGTCGCAGGCCCCGCGGTGGAACAGGGGCGCGAAAAGACCCCCCGGGCGGGGCACCCCTGCCCCACCGGCCGCTTCGAGCTCCGCTACTGGGACGCCGCCCTCTGGACCGACCTCGTCACCCGGAACGGCGAACGGTCCACCGACCCGGTGTGAGCTCGGCCCGCCGGGGTGAGCCGACGGGCGCCGGCGGGGATCGCCATACTG
>CALMIW010000367.1 GCA_937864275.1 uncultured Dehalococcoidia bacterium | reverse complement strand
GCCGTTACCAGCCCGGTTCTGTCCGGTGAAGTTGTTGGTCGCCGCGAAGCCGAAGGCAGACATCGCGACGATGGCGAAGACGGCCACGGCCGCAAGGCGGCGCGGGCTCTTCATGCTTTTGACCATGTGGTTCTCTCCTGTTTGGCGGGTCCTCCCCGCCCCTCTGTGGGTGTGAGCCCGTCACCGGGTCTCCACCAGCCAGTTCGACTGTGTGAAACACGTATGAAAGGTCGCAGACGCGGAATCGTCATATTGCGTTGCTTGGTATTCCTAATTCGCTATCAAGTTCCGCCCGAATCTGCCGATTTGGCCTCTCCGCGGAAGACCAGGGAAGTCCCTGCGATCTCTGTGAGTTGCCTTCCTCCGCCAAACCGGCAACGATCGATCCACATGCAGGACGAGATCTACCGAGAAATCCTCTCCGCCGTTGAACGCGGTGAACCCGTCGTTTTGGCCACCGTCGCCCGCACCCGCGGAAGCACCCCCCGTAAGACCGGGGCCAAGATGGTCGTCCGCAAGGACGGCAGCTTCTTCGGCACCATCGGCGGCGGCTGCGGCGAGGCCGAAGTCTGGCAGGAGGCCATGACCGTCATCGAAGACGGCAAGCCTCGCATCGTCACCGTCGACCTCACCGAGCCGCTCGACGGCGAGGACAAAATCTGCGGCGGCGTCATGGACGTATTCGTAGAGCGGGTGGGCTAAACTCGTAACCCGAACTTGACCTGCCCGGCGTGGCGCGTTCGCACCGGGAGTCTATCCTGTAGCATGAAACAAAGGCCCATCTTCGAGAGGGCCGGGAGTACGCAGATGTTGGGACCGTTGGGTGGCCCGGAACTGGCGATCATCGCCGTTGTCATCATCCTGATCTTCGGGGTCGGGAAGTTCAGCAGCCTCGGGCGGGACCTCGGCAGCTCCATCAAGGAGTTCCGTCGCGCCGTGAAGGACGAAGACGAAGACACCTCCAAGAACGTCCAGCAGGCGAGCGCGCCGCCTCCCCAGCAGCAGCAGTACACCCCGCCCCCGGCGCAGCAGGCCCCGCCGCCTCAGCAGCCAGGCGACCAGAAGACCAACCTCTTCTAACCATCCGCTTCTGTTCGATCACGAGAGAGCCCCCGGGAAACCGGGGGCTTTTCGATTTCATCCCCTCAGCCGTCCAGGGATTCGAGCACTCGGCGTGAGGTGGACCCGCATCAACTGATGCCGAATTCCCGCTCGATCTCCTCGAGAGAGATGAGTTCACCGGCGTCTGCTTCCGCCAGCCCCTTCTCAATTGCCGCCTTCTCCTCGTCGCTCAGCCGCCTGTCCGGACGCGGGATGAGCAGCGCCGCTGTGACGGCTGCATCGTCCTCCGACAGGCGATCAACAAACTCGTGCAGCAATTGCTTCGCTGTCATTGTTTTGAGTAAACCGTGCGGAGGCAGAGCAGCGGACTGCCTCGCGGCTTAGCCCCCCGCCACGGCCGGGACGATGCTCACCTCGTCGCCGTCCTTCAGGGCCGTCCCCAGCCCGTCCATGAAGCGCACATCGTCGCCGTTCACGTAGATGTTCACGAATCGGCGCAGCTGGCCGCTCTCGTCGAGCACCCGCTCGCGCATCCCGGGGTACGAACCCTCGAGGTTGGCGACGAGTGATTCGAGCGTCGCCCCGTCGCCGGTAACCTTGTTCAGGTTGCCGGTGAGGGAGCGCAGCGGCTGAGGGATAAGGACAGTGACGGACATGGAAGTACTCCAGTTTCGGTAAGAGTTGCGGTTGGAGAAGGCTCAGCCCTCGATGACGTCTCCGGCGACGGGATCGACGCGCACGCCTTTCCGCTGGGCCCAGGCGATGCTGCGGTCGATCTCTTCCGCGTCGCCTTCGAGTTCCAGCATCACCCAGCCTGTCGTCTCATCGACATCGGCCATCCGGACGTTGGTGATAACCCGGAACTCGTGGCCCAGGTTGTAGATCAGGGGCTCCTTGATCAGGTTCTCCGGGAACGTGAACTTCACGCGCTTCAGCGACATCTCAGGCGACTCCCTGCGCCACCGGGGCGCGATACGCGGCTTCGAAACTCTCCATCGTCGCTTCGATCTCTAGCGGCGGTTCCAGGTGATCCGCGACCGCCTCGGCGGTCTTGAACCCGGCGCCCGTAATGAACGCGACGGTGAGCTCGTCGGGTTGAATTCTACCCTGCGCCGCCAGTTGCTTCAGTGATGCAACCGTCACGCCCCCGGCCGTCTCGCCGAAGATGCCCTCGGTCTCCGCCAGCAGCTTCATCCCGTCGATGATCTCCGGGTCGTCGACCATGCCGCAGGCGCCGTTCGTCTCTTCGAGCTGGACCAGGCTGTAATAGCCGTCGGCCGGGTTCCCGATCGCCAGCGACTTGGCGATGGTGTTCGGGCGCTGCGGGCGGAAGTTCGTCGTGCCTTCGCGCCACGCCGTCGCCACCGGCGAACAGCCCGTCGCCTGGGCCCCGCTCATCCGCGTCTTCGGCTCATCGATGAGACCGGCCTTGTGCAGTTCCTGGAAGCCCTTGCGGATCTTCACGAACAGCGAACCGCTCGCGATTGGCGCCACGCAATGGTCCGGCGCGCGCCAGCCGAGCTGTTCGGCGACTTCCATGCCCAGCGTCTTCGAGCCCTCGGCGTAGTAGGCGCGCACATTCACGTTCACGAACGCCCAGTTGTACGACCCCGCAAGTTCGGCGCAGAGGCGGTTCACCGCGTCGTAGTTGCCGCGCACTTTCACCAGCGTCGGCTTGTAAATGCTCGAACCAAGGACCTTGCCGGCTTCGAGGTCGTGCGGGATGAAGACGACCGCTTCCATACCGGCCGCCGCGGCGTGGGCGCTGACGCTGTTCGCCAGGTTGCCGGTGCTGGCGCAGGCGAGCTTCTCGTAGCCGAGCTCTCGCGCCCGGCTCGATGCCACCGCAACCACGCGGTCCTTGAACGACCAGGTCGGGTTCATCGTGTCGTTCTTGATGTAGAGGTTGTTCAGCCCGAGCGCCTTGCCGAGGTTCTTCGCGCGCACCAGCGGCGTATACCCGGCGCCGATGTCGATCGCGTTCGCCGCATCGACCGGCAGGAAGTCCTTGTACCGCCAGAGGCTGGCCGGGCCCGAGGCGATGCTTGCCCGGGTCACGTTTCGGCGGATCGCGTCGTAGTCGTAGGTGACTTCGACGGGCCCGAAGCAGAAGTCGCAGACGTGGCGCGCTTCGAGCGGGTATTCGCGATGACACTCGCGACAGCGAAGGTTGGTAGCGAAACTCATGCGTGGTCTCCGAAAACGCCCATTCCAGAGGGAAGGGACGAGCACTGGCCGGCGCGACGCGATGCCGCGGCGGGATGGCGCGATGACGATTCGGGGAGGCCCTTCCGCGGAAGGGCTAACGCATGACCATACGGCCCAGGGAGGAAACCATCTGACACTCCTCGTCCGCGTGGGGCCGTTCAAATTCGAGCGTTAGTCGCTCTCATCTTTCTCCCGGCGCGCCGGGAGTCCGGATTTGGCACCTTGTCTGATGAGACAGGTTGCCGGGGTTTCAAAGGGCCGGTCCCTCAACCCCATCTTGATAAGCGCGGCCACGTTCGCGGTGATTGGAGACATAGTAGCAGGGGCCGCCAAAAACGCGAAAGCCCG
>CALMIW010000366.1 GCA_937864275.1 uncultured Dehalococcoidia bacterium | reverse complement strand
ACGAACCCCACCGGCTGCCCGGCCTGGTCGTCCGCGAGCATCTCGTGGAGCCGGCGCGGGTGGCCGAAGGTGCCCTGTTCGACGTTCCCGCGCACGGGCTACGGGAGGAGCGGGAGGAGAACCGCCGCACACTCGGCGAGCGGTGCGAAGCCGCTGCGCAAGCCCTGTCGGATGCTGAGACGGGGGTGGCGTGGTGTCACCTCAACGACGAATCCACATTGCTGACCAAGCTGATCCCTGACGCGGTGGAACTATCCGGCGCTGATGATCCGTACGCGAAAGAGGAGAAGCTGATGGCGTTCTCAAGTGGCGAGATCCGATACCTGGTCACCAAACCGAAACTCGCATCACTCGGCCTAAATTGGCAGCACTCCCACCGCATGACGTACTTCCCGTCACACAGCTACGAAGCCTGGTATCAGTCGGTGCGCCGGATGCTGCGGTTCGGGCAGACCAAGCCGGTGGAGGTGGATGTCATCACCACCGAAGGTGGATCGCGGGTGCTGGCAAACCTGCAACGCAAAGCCGAACAGGCCGACCGGATGTTCGATTCCCTTGTCGCACACATGAATCACGCACGCGCGATCGACGCGCACCGCAACTACAACTCACGGATCGAGGTTCCGCAATGGCTGGCGTCCTAGAACAAGACATCACCGACCGGTGGGCGATATACAACGCCGACTGCATCGACGTGCTGGCAGCGATCCCCGATGAGTCGATCCACGCAAGCATCTACAGCCCGCCGTTCTCCGGGCTGTATCAGTACAGCTCGAACGACCGCGACCTATCGAACGCCCGTGACTACCAAGAGTTCTGGGAGCACTACGGCTTCATCATTCGCGAGAAGTTCCGCGTCACGATGCCGGGTCGGCTCTCGGGTGTCCATGCCGCCCCGGTCCCGACGGGGAACACAGGCGGAGGCCGCGACGGTCTGGTCGACTTCCCCGGTGATGTCATCCGCGCGCACCAGCGGGAGGGCTGGATCTATGTTGCGCGTCACGCGATCTGGAAAGAACCGTTGGCGGTGCGGAACCGGACGATGCAGAAGAACTTGAGCCACAAGACGATCTGCGACAACGCCGCCAACGGGGGTGTTGCGTCGGCAGACGAGCTGCTGGTGTTCCGCAAGCCCGGCGAATCGGTACCCATCGCGCACTCGTACGGCCTCACGAACGGTTACGCAGGGTCCGAGCCGGTCCCCGCCGACCTGCTGCGGTTCCGTGGCATGGACGGTGACCAGAAAACGAACCGGTACTCACATCACATCTGGCGTCGGTACGCCTCGTCGGTGTGGGACGACATACGCCTTGATCGGGTGCTGCCATTCAGGGATGCCCGCGATGAGGACGACGAGAAGCATGTCCACCCATTGCAACTCGACGTGATCGAACGGTTCATCGATCTGCGAACGATGCCGGGTGAGCGGGTCTTGACGCCGTTCATGGGTGTCGGATCTGAAGTGTATACCGCAGTGCAGATGGGCCGCTACGGCATCGGCGCCGAACTGAAACCGTCGTACTACCAACAGGCGGTCAGGAACCTGGCGGTGGTGGACGCCGAGAAGCCCGCCGAGGCCGAGTCGCTGTTCGAGCTGGGGGTGTCGCCATAGTGCCCTGGTTCTACGTCGATGACGGCTTCTCCGACTCGCTTGCGGAGGCGGCCTGATGAAACTCCCTGTCGCTGTGGTTATTCGGATAGAGCCCGGTGGAACTGGTCGTGACTTCGCCTATGTGGCCTGCCCGTATTGCCACCGCGAGCACGTTCATGGGGCGCCAGATCACGGAGAGAATGCACAACGCCGACGACGCGTATCGCACTGCCACCGCGGCGACTATGTCATTGGAATCAGGCCACCGAAGCCGAGAGAACTGCACACCCTGTACCGATTCTTCGACCAGGACGGCCTGCTGCTCTACGTTGGGATCACCTGTAATCCAGGTGTCCGCTTCAATGCCCACCGTCTAACTAAGACGTGGTGGGGTGACGTTGCATCAATAACGCTGGAGAAGTTCTCCACGCGCGCAGAGCTCGTCGCCGCCGAAAGCGCGGCGATCATTGCGGAACGACCGTTGCATAACATCGCGGGAACGGTGGTCATGTGATGCCGTGGTTCTACGTGGACGATGCGTTCGCCGACAGTAAACCGGTGATGAAACTGGACCGCGCTTTGCGCAATGAGGCGATCGGATTATGGGTGCGGTGCGGAGCGTGGTCGGCGAAGGAGGAGACAGACGGTCGAGTACCCCTGGAGACTGTGCGGCAATTTGGGGGGACGCCGAGACTGATCCGCGCGCTGCATGATCAGGCCGGACTTTGGGTCGAAAACTCCCCGGAATCTTGGCGGGATTCCCGTGAGATTCTGTTCGGAAACTGGGGAAAGTGGCAGAAGACTTCCGCTGAACTTTTGGCGAAAAGGCGCGATGACGCGGAGCGTCAGCGCAACAGAAGAAGGAAGGGCCGCAACGCCCTGACCAGTTTGGATGAACTGGACGCCGACGATTCGGCGAACAAGCCGACAGACACCGAAGATGAAATGTCACGCTGTGACACCATACGTGACTCACACGTGACCTCGCGCGCGCGTGCGCAGACCCGACCCGACCCGACCCTTAGTAGTTACTTGGGTGGGGAGTGTCCGGTAGGTGAGCCCGACGGCTTGCCGCCCCGTTTCTGCGAAGAACACCCATACGGCACAACCCGCGGATGCGGCGCCTGCCGGGATGCGCGATTGCGGCGGGAAGCCGCAGAGGCCGACCTGGCGCGAGATGAGCTCGACGCCAAGCGGCGGCAGCGCGACGCTGCCACGAACTGCCCGATCTGCCAGGGCACGAACTGGATACCCGACACCGAACCCGCTGTGAGGTGCAACCATGCCTGACCGCTACGGCGACGACCCCGCCACCGACAACCTGCCCGACCCGGAGTGGTTCGCAGACCAGCGCCGGCGCGCGGTCAACGCCTGCGGCCTGTGCGACGACGACGGAAACGCGGGTGGCTTTCCGTGCGATCACGTCGACCGCAGCGAGACAGCGGCCCGGGGACATGCGCTCGTCCAGGCCGAACTCGCTGCCATCCGCCGGCGCAAGGCTGACCGGGCGCGGGGTGCGCGATGACCGACGCCGTCGTCCGCGCCGCCCTGAAGCCCGTGATCCAGGCCGCTGTGCTCGATGCGTTCAAGCTCGGCGTGGGGCATGCGATCTCGGTCATCGAGGAGTTCGCCGACCGGCCTGACGGCTTCTGGCCGC
>CALMIW010000365.1 GCA_937864275.1 uncultured Dehalococcoidia bacterium | reverse complement strand
GGCTGGCGCCGGCCAGGTGGTCAAGCTCTGCAACCAGGTCGCTGGCGGGCTGAACCTGCTGGCGGCGGCCGAGGCCGTCAATCTTGCGCGCCGCTCGGGCGTGGACCCGGCGAAGATGCTCGAAGTCGTCAGTGCCGGGGCTGCTGGTTCATGGATGCTCTCGAACCTGGCGCCCCGGGCGGTCAAGGGCGACTATGCCCCCGGCTTCATGGTCGACCTCATGCAGAAGGACCTCCGACTGGTGCTGGACGCCGCGAATGAAACGCACACGCCGCTCCCGGGCACGGCTCTCGTCTCTCAGTTGTTTCAGTCGATCCAGGCGGAAGGCCGCGGCACCGATGGTACCCAGTCGCTTGTCGATGCCATTGCCAAACTATCGCGGTAGCTCGCAGGGCTGGTCCGATTAGTTCGCGATTGGCGGCCTTTGCCGGCCGGCCAGGGTCGCCGTCTCGAAAGCCTTCGCGAGTTGCAGCACCCCGAACTCGTCACGATAGCGGCCGACGATCTGCAGCCCAACGGGCAGGCCGCCGGGCGTGAAGCCGCAGGGGACCGAGATCGCAGGGTGCCCGGTAATCGTGATGAAGTAGCACGACTTCATCCAGTCGATGTACGTGTCCATCCGGACGCCCGCGATCTCCGTTGGGTATTCGACTTCCACCGGGAACGGGGGCACCTGGTTCACCGGCACGACGAGAAACTCGTAGCGGTCCATGAAGGCCTTCATCGCCTGGAACAGTTGTGTCCGGAGGCGGTTCGCTCGCCCGATTTCGGCTCCGGTAAGTGCCAGCCCCTTCTCGATGTTCCAGACCGCCGTGGCCTTCATCTGGCCGCGGTGCGTCTCGAGGAGCGGCCCGCGGGTCTCGGCGAGCCCGGCGGCCCGGAGCGTTTGGAACGCCTCGTAGGCATCCGAGAGGTCCGGGCAGTCCTGCTCGACCGCGCAGCCAAGGTTCGCGAACACCCCGCGGCACGACTCGACCACCGCCCGCACCTCAGCGTCGACGGGAAGACCGCCAAAGTCGCTGCTGAAGGCGATTCTGGTGCTCCGGAAGTCGCGCTCCAGAGGTGCCAGGAACTTCTCTCCGGGCTCGCTGATGCTGATGGGCGATGATGGGTCCGGGCCGGCCATGGCCGCGAGGAGCAGTGCGACGTCGGAGACCGTCCGCGCCATCGGTCCGTCCACGCTCAGTGTCGCCCAGGAGCCCGGAGCCCCAGGCATCCGCCCCGGGGAGCAGCGAAAGCCAACGATATTGCAGAAGTTCGCCGGGTTTCGCAGCGACCCTCCCATGTCGGAGCCGTCCGCGATTGGCACCCCCCCGCAGGCCAGTGCGACCGCTGCGCCGCCCGAACTCCCGCCGCAGGTTCTCGAAAGGTCGTACGGGTTGCGGGTCGCGCCGAAGACTGCGTTGAACGTCTGGGATCCGAGTCCGAACTCTGGCGTGTTCGTCTTCCCGACGGTGATCGCGCCCGCCGCCTTCAGCCGCCGAACCGCCACCGAATCGAAGTCCGGGATGAAGTCGGCGAAGATCGGAGACCCGTAGGTGGTACGGACGCCCCTGGTTTCGTGCAGGTCCTTGTGGGCGACCGTCAGACCGTGCAGCAGACCGGTTGCCTCTCCGCGCGATAGGCGTTCGTCGGCCGACTTCGCATCCGCCAGCGCCTGCTCGGCGGTAAGCGTCACAATTGCGTTGACTCGCGGATTGACGCGTTCGATCTGCGCGAGGTGGGCATTCAACAACTCCACCGCCGAGACTTCGCGGCGCTTCAACAGCCGCGCCATCTCGGTCGCATCCAGGAAACAGAGTTCGCTGTCCGTCATGCCGGCCTCCTTGCGGTCCGCCGGGCAACGATACGCCCTCCCTACCACCGCCGCCGCTACTCCCAGAGGTGGCGCTGGTACCAGTGCACGTCGTGCCAGGAGCCGAGCTTGAATCCCATGTGCCGGTAGCGCCCCGCCTCGACGAATCCCAACGACCGATGCAGCGCCAGGCTCGCTTCCTGGCAGGCGACGATCCCGGCCATCACCACATGGAGGTTCAGCGCGCGAGCCTCACCGAGGATGGCGCCGAGGAGCGCCCGCCCCGCCCCCTGGCCACGGAACCCGTCGGCGATGTAGATCGACTCGTCGGCGGTCGATCGATACGCCGGTTTCGGGCTCCACGGCGAGAGGCAGCACCAGCCGGCTGTTTGCCCGCCCGACTCGGCCACGAGCACGGGCAGTCCTGCCGATTTCCGCGCCGCGAACCAGTCCCTGCGCCATTGGTCGGTCATCGGTTCGAGGTCGAACGTTGCCGGAGAGGTCGCGACGTAGAAGTTGTAGATCGCGTTGATCGCCGGCAAGTCGGATTCAGTAGCGGCACGCACGTCCATACCCGGCGAATTGTCCGTGGCGCGTGTGTCGAACGTATTACGGCGGGCCTAACGCTGCACGATCTGGGTCAGCACACCGCCGGTCACCGAAGGGTGGATGAAGACCTGGCCCGTCACCGGGTTGCCAGGGCCTGGGTCGCCGACAAGGCGGATGCCGCCGTCCCGGAGCCTTGCCAGCGTCGCGTCCATGTCGTCCACCTTCATCGCGACAAGGTGCACCCCTTCACCCTGCTCGGCGAGCCGCTTGGCGATCGGCCCCTGGTCCCCCAACGCCGAAACGAGTTCGATGTACGAGTCCCCAAAGCGGAAGAATGCCATCGCCATCCCGGCGGCGGGGGCTTCGCTGCGGTCGCTGACGCTGGCACCGTAGATGGTTTCGTACCTGCCGACTGCGGCGTCGAGGTCCTTCACTGCGATGACCACGTGGTCAACACCCTTAAACATGCTGGACTCCTTCTCGCGGACTGTCCGCGTTGCTTATTCGACGATATCGCTCGAGTGGCCGGTGGCCGTGATGAAAATGAATTCCAGGGGCTCGTCATGGGTGGCGGCATGGATGTGCGCCGCGTGCGCCGGGATCCAGACCACCATCCCCGGCGTCAGGTCGTACGATTGCTCGCGATCCCGCACCTGGCCCGAACCACCGGTGATGATCAGGTACTGGTCCGCATCGTGGGTGTGGAGGGCCGAGACGGTCCCCGCTTCGTACCGCCCTTTGATGATGTGGTTGTGACCGAGAACCCGGTCGAACAACGGCGTCAATGTCGCGTGTCCAACGAGGAAGGGCCGAGCGCGCGGGAGCGGCGGGCGCCTCGCAGACGTGTAGCTGTAATTGGCCCGCGCGTGCCGGTCGTCGAGGTCGTCGCCGAGCGC
>CALMIW010000364.1 GCA_937864275.1 uncultured Dehalococcoidia bacterium | reverse complement strand
AGTATGAGCATCGGATAGCGGTGCAGGTCCTCGTGTGCTCGTGTCGGTTCTACGCGTGGCAACCAGGCTGCGCGTGGATCCGAACAGGAGGCACGGGTGACTGATTACCGATTGGTGATGTCGCTACTGCTGCAGGACAGGTCCTACCGGGACATCGAGGCGATCGCGGGTTGCTCGCATCGCACGGTCGCGAAGGCGAAGAAGGTCTGCCACGAGCACGGGTTGACCGCCACGAGCCAGGTCGAGGCGCTCAGCGTCGAGGAGATCGACGTCTTGTTCGCCGATGGGCGCAAGACGCCGTCGAAGGAGTTCGTCGCCTTCGACGTGGCGGCTGCCGTGAAGAAGCGCACGGGCAAGAAGAAGCTGCCGCTGCGGGTGCTGTGGGCCAACTACCTCGACACTGACGGTACGCCGGGGCAGCGGCACTACAGCTATCAGCGGTTCTGCCAGATCATCGGCGAGTACGTCGAGGTCAACGAGCTGACGATGCGGATCACGCACGTGCCCGGGCACACGATGCAAGTCGACTGGGCGGGCACGAAGATGGCCATCTTCGATCCCGTCACCGGCACCAAGACCACAGTGTCGGTGTTCGTGGCGTCGCTTCCGTACTCGGGGATGGTCTTCGCCTCGGGCTGCGTGGACGAGAAGATGGCGAACTGGCTCGACGCGCACTTGCAGGCGTTCGAGTACTTCGGCGGCGCGGCGCAGGTGATCGTCCCGGATAACGCCTCGACGGCGTCGAACCAGATTGCCCGCGGTGACCGGGCCCGGGAGGTCAACCGTGAGTATCGGGACTTCCTCGAGTACCACCAGACCGCTGCCGTGCCCACTCGGCCGGTGCGCCCGACGGACAAGGGCAACGTCGAGGCCGGGGTGAAGGTGGTGACCAACTGGGTGATCGGACGGCTGGCCGATCGGCGGTTCGCTAGCCTGGACGATGCGAACGAGGCGATCGCCGCCGAGGTCGAGTCGATCAACGACCGGACCCCGTTCCGCGGCCAGAAGATCAGCCGACGGGAGCTGTTCACCGAGCACGAGAAGTCGGAGTTGATCGCTCTGCCCGAAGTGCGGTGGCAGCCGGTCATCTGGAAGAAGTCCAAGGTCAACAGGGATTACCACGTGGAGATCGCCACGGTGAAGTACTCGGTGCCCTACACGTTCGCCGGCCAGCACGTCGATGTGAAGATCACCGGCCCCACGCTCACGGTCATGGCTGGCGGGGAGGTCATCGCCTCCCATGCCGTCTCCGGTAGGCGGCACGCCTTCGTCACCGATCCCGACCATGTTCCCGCGCAGCATCTGCAGTCATCGGACCTGTGGTCGCGGGCGTATTTCGTGCGCCAGGCCCACAAGATCGGACCGCACACCGTGGCCGCGATCAGTGAGGTCCTGGATCGCCAGCGGATCGAGGCTCAGGGCTACCGTTCGTGCCAGAACATCCTCGCCCTGGCCCGCGGGGACAACAAGATGCTGCTCGAGCGGGCCTGTGGCCAACTCGTCTCCGAGACCTCCCGCCGGGCGATCAGCTACACCGCCGTCAAGCAGCAGCTGGCGGCCCTGAGGACCCAGGCCGCCGCCCGGCCCACCACCACGCAGCCGGCGGTGGCGGCTACGACGGACCGGCTGGAGCCGCCGCCGGGGCGGCGAGATACCACCGGGGCGCATCTGGCCGGGCCCGAGCAGTTCAGCCTCGCCGTCCTCACCGGAGGCCCGAGCAGCGGCACTGCGGGGCAGGAGGAGCTGCAGTGACTGATCGTCATCTCACCGACGCCGACATGCCGCTGTTCACGCAGCTGCGGATGACCGCGTTCGGCCAGACCGTCATTGACCTGGCCAACGATCCCGCCTGCGACGAGTGGACCTTCTCGGAGAAGATCTTCCACGCCCTGGACAAAGAGATCACGGCCAGGCAGGAACGCCGGACCCAGAAACTACTCAAGGCCTCCAGATCGCCAAACCCTGACGCCTGCGTAGAAGAGATCCGCTACCTGCCTGACCGCAACGTCAACCGCGAGCTAATCGCACGACTTTCCAGCTGTCAATGGATCGACGCCACTCGCAATCTCGTCGTGCTCGGCCAATCCAGCGTGGGCAAGACCTACCTCGCCCAGGCGCTGCTCAATGCCGCGTGCCGAAAGTACTACACCGCGAGGTTCTTCCGGCTCGACGACCTGGCCAACCGGCTCGCCGTGCTGGAGCCGACCTCGCAGCGCAGGCTGGACTTCCTCACTGATCTGCACAACTGCGACCTGCTAGTGCTGGACGATTTCCTGACCACGCCGGTGGCCCCGCACACCGCGGCGGAGCTGCTCAACATCCTTGCCGCTCGGGAAGGGCGGGGCTCGACGCTGGTGACCTCGCAGTTCGATCCGCCAGATTGGTACAAGTCGCTCCAAGACGCGGTCATCGCCGAATCGATCCTCAACCGGATCGTCGCCGGCGCCGAGATCATCGCCCTCGACGGCCCGAACATGAGACGACACCTCGCCACGGCAACGCCATAGCGGCCAAGCGGTCGGACGGGCCGCTATCCGATGCCCGTCCGACCGCTACCCGATCATCAGAACCGCGCTTTCCGAAAGGCGTCCCAAACACCCAACCTCGACCGGGACGTCCAAGGGGCCCTGAGGCCCGATGCGGGTGGCCTG
>CALMIW010000363.1 GCA_937864275.1 uncultured Dehalococcoidia bacterium | reverse complement strand
TCGTCGTCGAGCTTGATGTATTCGTAGTAGCGCTGGCTCATTCGTCGCCCTTCCTCTGGGACTTCGGGTCGAACTGGGTAATCGTGATCATCGCCGAGGCGACGTGGTTCCCGGCGGCATCGAAGTACTCGGTGCCCTGCGTCACCAGCACGCTGTAGCCGTAGCGTCCGCCGAGGCGGTCGCGGATATCGAAAACCTGGCTGACGGCGGTCAGTTCTTCCCCGATCTTGAACGGCCGCGAGAACTTCCATTCCTGCTGCGTGAGGAGGCCGCCGGGGAGGACCTGGGGCATGCCGCGGCGCGGCCCCCCACCCATTCCGGCGATGACGTAGGACGGCGCGAGCCCGGTCCCATCGGCCCAGCGCGGGTCCTTGTCTTCGAGCACGTCGCGCATCCGGTGCGCGTCGGTCTCGCCGATGACCACTTTCACCGGGTCGCTCTTGACCCCGATTGTGGCGCGATGTTCGTCGGTTATGAGGCTCTGTTCAGGTACAGACATGGCTACTCCTAATCGTGGCCGGAGTTTAGCATCGGCCGAAACTTCGCGCCTGTAGCAAACCACTCCTATCATCTGGTTGCGCTATCGATAGATAGCAGCGAACGATGAGGTGGCCCAGATGCGCATCGAACGAGTTGGAGTCATTGGCTCGGGCCTCATGGGAAGCGGCATCGCCCAGGTCGCCGCCTACAACGGCTTTAACGTCACCCTCGTCGACGTGGACCAGCAGCGCGTCGATGCGGCCATCGAGGGGATCCACAAACGCCTCCTTCGCGAAGCGGAACGCGGGCGCATCAGCGCCGAGGACTGCGAAGCCTCGTACCAGCGACTCACCGGTGTTGCCGACATCGAAACGCTCAACTCCATGGCTCGCGTCGACGCGGTGATCGAAGCCGTCGTCGAGGACCTCGATGTGAAGGGAAAGATCTTCCACCGCCTCGGCGAGGTCTGCACGCCGGGCGCCCTGCTCGCCAGCAACACGAGTTCGCTGCCGCTCAGCGATCTCGCGGCCGCCAGTAAGCGCCCGGAACGGGTGATCGGCCTTCACTTCTTCAACCCTCCGTGGGCACTGAAGCTGGTTGAAATTGTCTCCACCGCCAGCACCACCGATGAGACGCTGACCGACGCCATGCGCTTCTGCGAGAAGCTTGGGCGGGTGGCAGTCCAGGTGAAGGACACGCCGGGCTTTATCGCGAACCGGCTCCTGGTGCCCTTCATCTTCGACGCCATCGACCTGCTCGATAGCGGCGTTTCCAGCGCTGAGGACATCGACAATGCCTGCAAGGTCGGCCTGAACCACACGATGGGCCCGCTCGCGACAGCGGACCTCATCGGCCTCGACACGCTCAAGCTCATCGCCGAGAGCATGTTCGAGGAGTACGGCGAGCCCCGCTTCAAGGCGCCTACCCTGCTCCGTCGCCTCGTCAGCCTCGGCCACCTGGGCCGCAAGACAGGCCGCGGGTTCTTCAAATACGGCGAGTGAGCCCTCATCCCCAGCCGTTTCTCCGAGGTCTGACAAAGGGGGGAGCCGGGTCGGGGTGAGCCGGCAGGAGTCCTGCATGCCGACCTGCCTGTTCGTAAACTTCTGCGGGAGAAGCGTGTGGTCACTCTGCACCTGATGGTTGGGCTTCCCTGCTCGGGAAAGACGACGCTCGCGAAACAACTCGAGCGCGAACGGTCGGCACTTCGCCTGACACCGGATGAGTGGCAGGTGCGCCTGTTCGGGCAGGACGCGCACGAGCCGGACCATGACGCCCGGCACAGTGCATTCGAGGACTTGCTCTGGGACGTCGCCGCGAGGGCGCTCGAACTCGGGACGAACGTCATCCTCGACTACGGCTTCTGGGCACGGGAGGAGCGCGAGGACTACCGGCTGCGGGCGAAGCGTCTCGCAGCGAGCAGCGAAGTGCACTTCCTCGATGTTCCAGAGGAGGAGCTCCTGCGGCGGCTGGCAATCAGGAACTCCGAGCCTAATGAGAGCTTCCACATCTCTCCGGAAAGCATGAACGCGTGGTTCCGTTCCTTCCAGGCTCCGGAGCCGGAGGAACTCGAGCGCAGAGATTGACCAGTCGTGAGCTACGCAAGTTCGAACGTCATCCCGTCGAAGGCCCGCTCGAACTCCACGCCCTCTGCCTCGATCATCTCTGTGGTCATGTGCGTGAGGATGATCCGCCGGCAGTCGAGTTCGCCCAGGTGTTCCCTCAACTCGCCATAACTCAGGTGAAATGGCACGCGCCGGTCGCGGAAGTACGCTTCGCAGATGAACAGGTCGGCTCCGCGCGCGGTGTCGATGAGCGCCGGCGTCCAGGCCGTGTCCCCTGAATAGGCGATGACCCGGCGGTTGATTTCCAGCCGGATGTGATGCGCCGGCGCTCCGCTCGCGTGGTCGGCAGGGAACGCAGTCACCGTCGCCAGCCCGAGGTTGTGGGCCTCCCTGCCCGTCACTTCCTCGATGACGAGCGAGAACCGTCGCTCCACGCCACTCGACCCCGGGTACAGGACTTCCATCGCCGCGGTGATGCGCTCGCGGGTGCCTTCCGGCCCGATCACGCGCAGGTCGGTCTTGCGCCGTGAGAACTGGCCGTCGAGGACCAGGAACGGGATGCCGCCGAAGTGGTCGCCGTGCAGGTGGGAAAGGACGACGGCATCGACGGTGTTCGGGTCGATCCCCAGCCGCTTCATCCCAATCAGCGACGACGCGCCGCAATCGAGCAGGAGCCGCTGCCGGCCGTCGTCGACCACGATGCACGCCTGCAGCCGCCCGCCGCTCCCGAAGGCATCGCCCGAGCCCACGAAGGTTACCGTCACCCCGCCGATCAGGGCGCCGGTTCCTCGAGGATCTGGTCGACAGTCTGTCGGACCGTCAGCCCCGAGGAATCGATCCAGATGCCGATGCGAGGCGTTTCTTCCCGCAGGACGCGGTCGAATGCGGCGATCTCCTCGCGGTTTCGATAGCCGGACTTGTTTCGGGCGGCCTCGCGGCTGGCGATGGTCGCGGCGTCCGGGCAGAGGACCACGACCGACAGCGGGAGTCCTTCGAACTTCGCCGCCACCTCCTCCAGCGCCGGCCCGAGGATGATGTCCTGGTAGACGACGGTGAACCCGTCTTCGAAGTAGCGCTTTGCAGCCGCGGCGGCGAGGTCGTACCGCAACTTCAGTTGGCTCGCCGCTTCGTCCGTGAGCTCGAAGCTCATCGCCGCCTGCCCGTGGACGATCATCCGGCGGAAGGCGTCGCCTTTCAGGTGCACGCTCTTCGGCAGCCGCTCCGCCAGCGCCTGGGCCACGGTCGTCTTCCCGGACGCCATGAGCCCGGTAATGAGGAAGATTCTGGGCGTCACCGCGGCATCGCCCGTTGGATCGCGCCGATCTCATCGAGAATCGCCCGGCACTCTTCGTCGGTGTTGTAGAAGTGCGGTGCGATGCGGATCCCGGCACCGGGACGGTAGTCGATGACGAATCCCCGGCGGATCAACTCTTCTTTCACCGCCTGAGCGTTCGGCAGGTCGATCGTCACATGGTTTCCACGTTTCGCGAACTCCCGTGGCGTGTTCACCGTATAGCCCCGTTCCAGCGCGCCATCGATGAGGATCTGCGTCTGGTGACGGGCCTGCTCTCGGATTGCTTCCACTCCGACCTCCCGGATGATCCTGTAGCCCTCCCGGGCCTGGTAATAAGCAGGAATGTTGGGCGTGCCGCCGGTGAAGCGTCCGATGCCTTCGGCGTATTCGATTGGCGGGGACTCGAAGCCGAACGGTCGCGCATGGGAAAACCAGCCCGCGAGCCGGGGCTCGAGCCGGTCGACGATGTTGGGGTGTGCATACAGGTAGCCCGCTCCGGGGCCGCCGCAGAGCCACTTGACCGACCCGCCGACCA
>CALMIW010000362.1 GCA_937864275.1 uncultured Dehalococcoidia bacterium | reverse complement strand
ATTCGGCCGTCGGAACTCTCTCGATTTGCCTAGCGGGGCGTGCCCGGGCACTGCCAGAAGCCGGCGATGCGACCGACCGTTGGGGTCGTCAGCGCGGCCTCGATGTCGCCGTTGTCGCCCGGCTCTTCGACAACGACGCGGGCATGGCCCCTGGCGCCATCGAGGTCGACGGTGACCTCGGGCCCGGATCCCGGGACACCATCCCATTCGTAGGTATCGGGGCCTGTGTAGCCGTTGACGATGATGCGGAGGCGGTGCCTGGCACCGTTGACCGTGCCTTCGAGCGCGACCTGAAGGCGCCCATTCTCCGGGCTGTTGCCGCGGATCCAGGTGCACTGGACGGTCGCGAAGGTCATGACGCCTTCGACTTCGCCGAAGAACTCCAGGCCCTGATCGGCAGGCCCGAGCACGGGGAGGCCCTGGACGGGTTCCGAAGTGGCTTCCATCGTCGGCGTCGGCTCGGGCTCATCGGGGCCGTCGCCGCAGCCGGCGAGCAGCGGTAGAAATGCGGCGAGGAGCGCCGCTGGCAACAGGCGGAGGGACATGACCAGAGGGTATCGAGGTGGCCGGATAGCGGCGAGAGCGCCGAGGGACGCGAGAACACGGCCCGGCGCCTACGAGGGGGAGGCAGCTTCCTCCATCCCGGAGCGCCACCCGGGCGCCCGGTAGCCCGGAGGCACGGCGATCAGGCCGGCATCCACCCCGGCCCGGACCAACAGCCAGGAGACGGTCGAATCAGAAGTCCACATCTCGGAGTGGCCCGGCCGGCGGCGGCCCAATGTGGGCGCCGGCACCTCGCGGACGAGGCAGAGGATGCGCGATGCAACCTCCGGGTCGGTTGTCAGCCGGGAGGGAGCGCCGACGGCCCACTGCTCATCCGGGAAGGTCTCGTTTCCGCGCGAGTAGACCTGGTAGCGGAACAGCCGCAGACGGCCGGCCCATCGCGCCCCGACCGGCCCCGTGACCTCGCCTCGCGCTTTCGGCCCCGCCTCGGCCGGCGCGGATTCAATCGTGGACAGACGCCCGCCGACGCAGACCTTCAGGCCCGCGTGGATGAGGGCGGCTCGCTGCCTTCGGGACCACAGGGCGAGCGCGCCTTCGTACACCAGCAGACTCAGCCGCTGGAAGCGTGTTCCCGCCCCGACCGGCATCCAGTAAAGGTCCACGAAGCTCTCGGGAGCGGGTTCCACGGAGGCATGATAGGACGTACTACCGGCGCGCCGAGGACCGGGTCCGTTCGAAGAAGTCGCACGCGGGGGTATCGGTGTAGGGATTGAGGATGCCGCTGGCGATGTGGAGGCAGGTGCCACGGCCGAAGTCGTGGTCTTCGACGAACTGGCGGCAGTTGCCGCACGTCCTGGGAAGCTCGCCGCGGGGGCCGAAGCCGGGCCGCATTCCGGCGAGCTCGAGGAGCGAGATCGGCTCGGGCTGGATGAAGTCGTCTTCCGTGACCTGGGGCTGATGGCGCCAGCGGTCACGGGACTGCTGATCCTGGCGGCGTTCGCGCTTGCGATTCTTGCGGTGGCCCACACAGCAAGCGTATCGGCTTCGCAAGCGGAACGCTCGGGCGTGCGGCGCCGGTACGTGCTCGGGTAGACTGCCGCCCGGCGAGGCAAAGACACCTCTTCCAGACCATGGCATTCCCGGCTGGCATACCAGCAGGAGTGAGAAGTCGAGGCACTCTTGAGCAGCATCACGGCAGTGGACGAAAAGACGGGTCGAAAGTTCTACCTGGACGACCCGGACGACCTGCGCCCGGGCGAACCGGTGATCTTCCTCCTGAACCTGCACGGCGGAGGGTCGGTTGGCGCGTGGCAGCGGCTGTACTTCCCGGCGATCGACTACAAGGAGCGCTACCGGCTGGTGATCGCCACACCGTCCGCGGCGACGAAAGAGCCAATGCGGCGATGGGTGGGGGAAGCCGACGACGACCACCTGCGGAACATCGTCGAGTACGTGTTCGAACGGTACGGGGTGGCGAACATCCGGGCGTTCTGGCTAGTCGGGCACTCGCAGGGCGGCATGACGAGCAACC
>CALMIW010000361.1 GCA_937864275.1 uncultured Dehalococcoidia bacterium | reverse complement strand
TCCGGAGCGGGAGCCGCCTCGGCGGGCTGGCGGGTCCCGCCGGGCCCGGGCAGGGAAAACCACCCGAGCACGCCGATCACGATCAAGGCGCCCCCGATGATCATCCCCGCGATCGCGAACCCGCGCAGGTACGGGAAGCGCACCCCGAAGCGCACGTCCACGTCGACGCCCGGGCTCCCGTCGGAGTTCATGATGATCGCCCGCCATTCGCCGGGCTCGACCGCCGGGGGGCTCCCGGGGGGGCCGGCCCCCCCCGCCGAGACTGCGAACAACCCCGCGTCTGGAGCGGTCAGTGCCCGCGTCCCTCCGACGGAGACCCCCCGGTAGTCGAACGGGTCGAATTTCAAGTCGCTCAGGACTTCGTGGCTGCCGCGCAGCACGAACGCCTGGATCGCCTCTGCGGAGCCGATCGCGACGAACACGTCGCCGCCGTCGTTCCGTTCCGCCGAGATCCGGATGCGGACTTCGCCGCCTGTGCGGCCCTCTTCCACCTCGGCCTCGGTCACCTCTTCGAACTGCGCCGTCCCGGTCACCAGCGCTGCCGTCGCCGTCGACATCCCGCCGCTGCCGTTGACGTACCCGTCGCCGTCGATCGCCCGGTACGTGACCACCGAAGGGAGGGCGCAGGCGCCGCCCCCGAGGATGAAGAGCACGGCGACGATTGTCAGGAAGATGCGCATCTCCCCGGTATTGTGGCCTCAGCGCGCGCAACACGCCCTCGCTCAGCCCTCTTCCTGGTCTCCCTTGTTGAACCCGGCCGCCGCCGTGTCCGGTTCGAACCCGTGCGTCAACGGGGTGTGGGCCGCCTGGCCCGCTCCGCCGGGTTCGCCGAAGGCGCCCACCACGGCCGCCGACTTCTCCCGGGGAGCCGCCCCCTGGACCTTCGCTGGTCCCAGCCAGCCATCGAGTTGCACGGCCGAGGCGGGGGCCGCCAGCCGCAACCCGAGCGATTCCGCCAGGCGGAGGATGTCCAGGTTCAGGATGTGCTTCGCCCGCAACTCCGTGCCCCAGTCCGGCGCCGCGAAGAAGCAGTACAGCAGGATCTCGATCGTCGAGTCGCCGATCCGCTCGAACTCGCAGAAGAAGTAGTCCTGGCGCACGCGGTCGTTCGCGTGGAGCAGCGCCCGCACGCCTTCGCAGAACGCCTGCACCTGGTCCGGAGTCGCCGATAGCGGCAGGTGCAGCGTCGTGTCGTAGCGCCGGTACGCGCGCACGCCCATGTTGTCCACCACGTGGTCAGTCAGATGGCCGTTCGGCACCGTGACCAGCGAATCTTTGAACGTCCGCACGCGCATCGAACGGAACCCGATCTTCTCCACCGTCCCCTCCACGTCGCCAACCACGATCCAGTCGCCGACCTGGAAGGGGCGGTCTGCCAGCACGGTGATGCCGCCGAGGAGGTTCTTGATCGTGTCCTGCGCCGCCAGCGCTACGGCCAGCCCGCCGATGCCGAGCCCGGCGATCAGCGCGCCCACGTCCACGTCGAGGTTCGAGAGCACAAACAGCGTGCCGACCAGCACCACGAAGACGTTCGCGGTCTGGCGCACCAGCGGGATGAGCTGGTCGTCGAGCCTCGTCTCCGTCAGGCCCGCCTTTTCGAGCAGGTAGTCGCCCACGATGGCGATGCCGCGCAGCAGCAAGAGCCCGGCGCACACCGCCCCGAGCACGCGCGCCGCGATGGTGATGGTGTCTTCCAGGTCCGCGTCGAGGTCCAAGAACCGCACGCCGATGAGCACGGCGATCGCGATCAACGTCCCGAAGATGACGCCGTCGAGCCGCCGGCGTTCCTTCCGCCAGAACGTGCGCCGGTCGGGCGAATTGTGCCTGCGGATGAAGAGCGAGGCCCCCGCAAGGTAGATGACCTGTGCGGCCAGCGCCGACGCGGCGATGATCCCGAGCCCCGCGTACTGGCGGGCCGTCAGGTCTAATGCGCTGTTATCGAACCAGAGGAAATGCGCCACAGGCGAAGCGTAAAGAGCGCGCGAGAAACAAAGAAGTTGATTTCCGGGTACTGGAGTAACCCGCGGACTACGGCTTGCAGGTCCACGCGCTCCACGGGTCGCCCGTGATGCGCTCGTGCTCCACATAGGCCACGTAGGCGGCCTTCAAGTTCGTCACCGGGTCTGCCCACATCGCCCGGTCCAGCCCAGCCACTTCGAACCAGAACGGCAGCATCTGCATGAGGCCGAGCGCCCCGAGGTACTGTGCGTGGGTGTGGTAGCGGCTCTCGCACCAGGCCACCGTTTCAATCTGTGGGAGCAGCGCCGCCGGCCAGCCCGCCGCAAGCGCGGCCGACCGCAGTTCATCGACGGTGAGGTAGCGATCGGGGAGGCTCGGGACGGCCGGCGCCGGTGGCGCGACCGCCGGGGCCGGGACGGGGGCGGGTGGTGGCGCCTGCGCGGGAGGGGCCGGCGGCTCCTCGGCCACCGTCGCTGCCGGTGCGGGTTCCGCAACGGGTGTCGCCTCCGCTACGCCGGCTGCGGCGCCGTCGGCCGCACTGGGCTCGGCCAGCACCGCGATCTCCTCAGTGGTCGCCGGGGCAGGTTCAGTCTCCGCAGCGGGCGCCGTGTTCGCGGTGCTCTGCCCGGTGAAGCTGCCCGCAGGGACCTCGACGAGCTTGCTCGAAGCCGATGGCACCGGAAGCGTCTCGGCGCGAGCGCGCTCCGAGAGCCGTCCGAAGGCGCCGAGGTCCGGCGCCGTCACCGTTGGTGTGCCGCCGGAAAGCAGGTGCGCTGCGAGGAAGAACGAGACGGAGAGCATCGCGATTTCGGCCGCACGTACCAGCGCCCCGCTCTTCTGTCGTGGTTCGGAACCATCCCAGCGCGGCCCGTACTGCTCCGCCAGTGCAGGCGCGAACGCGCTCAGCATCACGGGTTCTTCAGTGGGTCGGGCGATGGGCAGGCGCAGCCACCGGCCGGCTACCAGGGCGATGGCGAACACATAGTCCAGCCAGCCTGCCAGCCAACTCGTGACACGCACCGGCCCCTCAGGGAGCCGAGCTGTCACGCGGGGGTTGCCTCGCGTGAGGTATTCCTCATAAGTCATTTTCGGCGCAACCGTAGGCACAGAACGGCCGATGGCCGGTCACGGTTGAGCCAGTTCACCCCGCCAGAGGTGGCCGTTAGGGTGCCACACCGATCCCTCCGGGGCAATCAATCCGCTACTTTGCGAGTGCAAAGAAATACCCCGACTTCCCCATCGTCATACCCCGATTGCTCCAGCGTCCAACCCGTTAAGATGGTTGGCACATCCCCTTTTCAGGACCTTCCATGCAACTCCACGACACCCTCAGCAACACCCGCCGCGAGCTCCTCCCGGCGCTCGCGGATGACGGCGTGGTGCGGCTGTACGTCTGTGGAGTCACCCCCTACTCCGAGAGCCACGTCGGCCACGCGCTCCACGCCATCGTCTTCGACGTTCTTCGCCGCTACCTCGATTGGCGCGGCATCCCCGTCCGCCACGTCCAGAACTTCACCGATATCGATGACAAGCTCATCGACCGCGCGAACCGCCTCGGCGTGCCCATGAGCGACCTCGCAGAGCAGAACATCGAAGACTACTTCCGCCAGCTCCGCGCGATGAACGTCCAGCCGGCCCACGTCTATCCGCGCGTCACCGAAGTCGTCCCCCAGATCATCGAATTCATCCAGGGCCTCATCGCCAAGGACTTCGCCTACGACTCCGGCGGCGACGTCTACTACCGCGTTCGCAAGTTCGGCGCCGCCTATGGCGCCCTCTCGAAGCGCGATGTCGACGACCTGCTCTCAGGCGCCCGCATCGACCCCACCGAACTCAAGTCCGACCCGCTGGACTTCGCCCTCTGGAAGACCGCCAAGCCCGGCGAGCCCAGCTGGGAGAGCCCCTGGGGCCAGGGCCGCCCGGGCTGGCACATCGAATGCTCCGCGATGGCCCTCCACTCCCTCGGCGAACAGATCGACATCCACGGCGGCGGCGCCGACCTCGTCTTCCCCCACCACAGCAATGAGATCGCCCAGACCGAGGCCTACACCGGCAAGCCGCCCTTTGCCCGCATCTGGGTGCACAACGCCCTCCTCCAGCTCAGCGGCGACAAGATGTCGAAGTCGTTGGGAAACCTCGTCACCATCGCCGACGCCCTCGAACGCTACGGCGGCGATGCCCTCCGCATGTTCGTCATCACGAGCCACTACCGCAGCCCGTCCAGCTACACCGATGAGGCGATGGATGCCGCCAAGACGGGCGTCGAGCGCCTGCGTAACGCGGCCTTCCGCGCGGGCGCGTCCGGGGGCGAAGTCCTCGATGCCGGCGCAACGCGCGAAGCCTTCATCGAAGCCATGGAGGACGACCTCAACACCCCGCGCGCTCTCGCCGCCCTCTTCGACCTCACGCGCGATATCAACCGCGCCACCGATGCCGGCGGCAACACTGCCGCAGCTCGCGCCACCCTTCGCGAACTCTGCGACGTCCTCGGGCTCTCCCTCCAGGCGACCTCGTCTTCGGCCCAGCAGGCCGCACCCTTCATCGACCTCCTGGTCACCCTCCGGACCGATCTTCGCGCCGCCAAGCAGTGGCAACTCGCCGACCGCGTCCGCGATGGCCTGCTCGAACTCGGGATTGAAGTGAAAGACGGCCCCGATGGGACCGTCTGGCAGGCCAAATAGAGGGCGCGGCTCCCGGAGCCTATGCCGCCGGCAGCGTCGGGAGCCACTCAGCTGCCCGCTGGTTGCCGAGTCGCATCCTCCAGCCTGCCGCTGCCCGCGCTGTCGCATGCCAGTCTGGCTGCTGTCCGGCGCGCCGCGCACCGTCGATGCGCGCACCGGCCCGTTCGAACGCGCGGAAAATGGTGGCCAGGGGCGCCCTCGGCTCCAGGTAGAGCCCGTCCAGGGTTCGTGACGTCATTCCGGCCAGGCCTTCGCGTTCGAGGTGGGCGCCGAAGCCCGCGGGGATGTTCGTCGATTCGATGACGTATCCGCGTGAAGCGATGCTGCGAAGGTTCGTTTCCATTGCCGTACTCCTGTTGTTCCGTTCAGTCAGGAGATGGCGCGGCCTGCCCGCCGGGTGACGCGGCCCCGGAAATGTTGGTAAAGAGTTGGAGCGTGCGCCAGCCGGCGCCCTCCCCCGCCCATGGGGCTCCCCGGCGGCTGCCGCTGTAATCTTGAACAACCAGTCGTGCGCGAGGCATCTCCCATCGTGAAAACCTACGATCTCATCGTCATCGGCAACGGCTCGGCAGGCGACAACATCGCCCGCACCCTCGGCCGCAAAGGCAAACGCGTCGCCGTCATCGAACGCGACCACCTCGGCGGCGAATGCCTCAACGATGGCTGCGTCCCAAGCAAAGCCCTCATCGACCTCTCCCGGAAGGCCGCCGAACGCGGCCTCGGCTGGGACGAGGTCGTGGCAAGCATCCACAGCACCCAGCTCCTCGTCCGCGGCACCGACCCCAACGGCGGCATGCGCGCCGATGGCATCGACCTCCACTGGGGGGCAGCCGTCTTCGAAGGCCCCACCCGCGTCCGCGTCGGCAGCGAGTTGCTGAGCGCCACCGATGTCGTCATCGCTACCGGTACAGGCCCCGGCCTCCCCCCGATCCCGGGTCTCGCCGATGCCCGCCCCCAGACGAATCGCACGATCTTCACCATGCCCCGGCAGCCGGACCGCCTCGCCGTCATCGGCGGAGGGCCCATCGGCCTCGAGCTCGGCCAGAGCTTCCTCCGTCTCGGTTCCAGCGTGACCCTGTTCGAAGCCGCGTCGAGCATCGCCGGCACCGAGGACCCGGAAGTCTCGATGGAGCTCACGAAGATCCTCGAGCGCGAGGGCATGCGCATCGTCGCCGGAGCCCAAATCCAGCGCGTCGACCGCGAAGAGGACGGGTCCGTCGTCCTCGTGACCGATGGCGGCCGCTTCGAATTCGATGAGGTGCTGGTCGCCGCCGGCCGCCTCCCCCAGGTCCCCGAAGGGCTCTCCGAACTCGGCCTCGAACTCGACAAGCGTGGCTTCGTCGCCATCTCGCCCTGCGGGAAGACGAACCTCGAGGGACTGTGGGCGGCCGGCGACATCACCGGGAAGTTCCAGTTCACCCACTTCGCCAGCTACCAGGCCCACCACATCGGCAAGCACATCGAAAGCGGTCTCTGCGAGCCTATCCCCGAGACCACCGTCCCCTGGGCTATCTTCACCGAACCGGAAATCGGTCACGCCGGCATGACCGAGGAGCAGGCTCGCGCCACCGGCGTCGAGGTCCGCGTCGCCCGCCTCGACGCCGCCGACCTCGACTGGTTCCGCACCACCGGCCAGACCGACGGTTTCGCCAAGGTCATCGCCGATGCCGGCACCGGCGTAATCCTCGGAGCGCACTTCATCTGCGCCCGCGGCAGCACCCTCGTCGGCGAGGCATGCCTCGCCATCCAGCACGGCATCACCGCCCGGCAGGCCGCCTCCACCGTGCACCCCTACCCCACCGCCTCTGAGATGTTCCCCTGGGCCTGCGCCAAGCTCGTCTAGGCGTCCCCGCCGGACGGCTGGCGACGCGCCCGGGTGACAATCCGGGGACAACTTCTGCCTCCCGCCCTTTACTGCCATGCGGTTAGGTCTATAGTTAAAAGGCGATGCCATCCGAGTTCGGCCCCGACGAGTCCCCCGGCGAACTCCGCGTAGCCATCGCCCCCGTCCTCGAACTCCAGTTCGGCCTCTACCTCCTCCGCAAGCACTGCATCGACCCGGAGAAGTGGGTACCCGATTGGGTGCGCGAGGTTCGCCGCGACCATCCCGGCATCGTCCAGCGTCTCGTCTCGTTCTGGATCGGCCCCGGGCTCGACGAACTCAACGGCGCGCCCTACCGCGAGTGCGGCGAGCTCCTGGCGGCCGGCTACCGCACGGGCACGCTCTTCGCATCGTCGCCGGCCGCTTTCATCGAGGCCCTCGAACCCGCCTACGCCGCGGGGATGACCACGCCGCCCCTCCCGAGCGAGCCCCCCGAAGTCGTCGACCTTGTCGCCCGCAGGGTCGAGCGCCTGGTCCAGGATGAGGCACTCCGGGCGGACTTCGTCGCCCTCGTGCGCGAACTCTTTGCCGTCATCGAGCCCTACTGGGAACGCTCGGGCCGCGCCGCCGCCGAGCGTTCCGCCAAGGAACTCAGCGCCCGTTCCCGTGCCGGCGCCGACCTGCGCGCACTCCTCCCGGGGAACAGCTTCGTCCACAAGGATGCCTACCAGCCCCAGATCGCCGCCGCCCGCGCTAACAACGAACTCGTCCTCGTCCCGCTCGGCCTCGCCGGTGGCGGCCAGTTCTACTGGGCGTTCCCGGGGCTCGTCATCGTTGGAGCCGGCGTCGAAAGCGCCGAGCGCGAGGCCCGCCGCAAGGAGAACGCCGAGCGGGCCGCGGGAAAGTTGAAGGTGCTCTCCGACCCGACGCGCCTGGCCATCCTCTTCGAGCTCATCCGGCCCATGCACCACGCCGCCACGGTCACCGAGCTCGCCAGCCAGTTCGGCCTCTCCCAGCCGACCGTGAGCGTCCACATCAAGATGCTCCGCGAGGCTGGCCTCGCCCGTCCCGAGCGCGACGGC
>CALMIW010000360.1 GCA_937864275.1 uncultured Dehalococcoidia bacterium | reverse complement strand
GCTCCGTCTGATTCTGTTTCTTCCTGTGCGGCTTCGTCGGCATAGTCGTTGGCATAGCCTTCGACTACATCACCCAGTACTACACCGCCGGCGCCTGGCGCCCGGTCCAGGAAATCGCCAACGCCAGTAAGACCGGCTCGGCGACGAACATCATCATCGGCACCGCCGTTGGCTTCGAAACCACCGCCGTCACCGCCATCACCGTCGGCCTCGGCCTCGTGGTGGCCTTCGTCCTGGGCGACCAGGCCGCCGGCGACCTCACGAACGTCAACGGCGTCTCGACCGGCGTCTTCGGCACCGCCGTCGCCACCATGGGCATGCTCATGTCCGCGGCGTACGTCCTCGCGATGGACACCTTCGGACCCATCACCGACAACGCCGGCGGCATCACCGAAATGGCGGAAGGCACCAAGCCGGAAGCCCGCGAAATCACCGATGCCCTCGACACCGTCGGCAACACAACGAAGGCCCTCACCAAGGGCTACGCCGTCGGCTCGGCGGCCCTCGCCGCCTTCCTCCTCTTCACCGCGTACCTCGATGAGGTCCGTGTCGAGATGTCGAAGATCGCAGCCGACGACCCGGAGCGCTTCGTCACGCTCCAGCAGGACAACAACCTGGTCCCTCCCGGCGATGACGTGAAAGCCGTCGCCGTCAACGCCGTCGCCGAGCACGTCGAGGCTCTCGAAGGCCTCAAGGACGAAGTGAACGACGACGACAAGTTCAGCCAGGCTGACGTTGACTCGCTGCTCGTTGCCGATCGCCAGGAGACGGCAGCCATCCTCGAACGCAAAGTCACCGACGGCGAAGTGACGCAGGCGCAGGCCGCTCCGTTCCTCGAGAGCGGAGCTCCCGTGCCCCTGCCGCGCATCATGCCGGTGAACATTGCCAAGGTGGATGTGTTCGTCGGCGCACTGCTCGGCGTCATGCTCGTCTTCCTGTTCAGCTCGCTCTCCATCCGGGCGGTGGGCAAGGCGGCCGGCGGCATCATCGAAGAGGTGCGCCGCCAGTTCCGCGAAAACCCCGGCATCATGACCGGCGAAGTCCGGCCCGATTACTACCGGGCGGTGGACATCACCACGCGGGCGGCCCTGCGCGAGATGATCGTCCCCGGCATCCTCGCGGTCGGTCTCCCGGTCGCGGTTGGCCTCATCTTCCGCTACGCCTACGGCGGCGATGGCAACGAAGGCTGGGCCTCCGTCGCCGGCCTCCTGATGGTGGGTACCATCGGCGGCGTGCTCGTCGCCACCTACCTGAACAACGCGGGCGGCGCCTGGGACAACGCCAAGAAGTTCATCGAATCCGGTGGGCTCAAGGACGCTGACGGCAAGGTCGTCGGTAAGGGCTCCGAAACCCACGCCGCCGCCGTCGTCGGCGACACCGTCGGCGACCCGTTCAAGGACACCGCCGGCCCGGCGCTTCACGTCCTCGTGAAGCTGCTCAGCACCATCACCCTCGTGCTCGCCCCGCTGTTCATCAGCTAAGTCGGCACACCAGCAACACAACACGAAGGCCGGGAGCAATCCCGGCCTTCGCTATTCCCGTCCGCTCGCGCTTCGCCTCTACCGCGCCAACAGCAACTCCAGCGTCCCCTCGGGCACCAGCGTCGTCTCGCCCGAGAGCAGTTCCTCGAACGGCACCCAGCGCAACGGCACGTTCTCGTGTTCTTCCCGGGCCACGTTGTCGTGCCGCGCGTAGATCGCGTCGTTCTCCGCCCGCGCCCGGTACACCCAGACCGTTTCGTGTCCGGGCTGGCCCTGGAACCCGAAGATATTCTCCAGCACTCCAAGCAACTCAAGGTCCGCCAGTTCCGTGTCGAGTTCCTCGCGCATCTCCCGACGCACAGCCTCGACTGCCCGCTCGCCGTACTCGATCCCGCCGCCGGGCAGTCGTACCAGCCTGCGCTGGTTGATCGCATCCCAGAGGTCGAAGGCGAGCACCGCGCCATTGCGCTCCAGTGCGCACAGTGCCGTGGGTCGCACGCGCTGTGTGAGATGACCGAGGAGGTGCGGCCAGAGCCCTTCCGGGTACATGGCCTCGCCGCGCGCGTAGAGCTCCGCCGGGTCGACCCAGTGCAAGTCCAGGACTCTCCCGCTCGTTTCCAGGCCTTGCACGCGGTCCGCCGCCGCAAGGTTGCCCCAGTCGCTTGGGCGCCCTTCGAATACGAAGACGACCTCGTGTTCGTCCCGGCCCTTCCATGTGATGAAACCCTCGACAACCCCCCGGGGCTTCACCACGTCCAGTTCGACGCCGAGCTCTTCGCGGATCTCTCGCCTGACGGCCTGTTCGGATGTCTCGAGCCATTCGATTCCGCCGCCGGGCGCCCTCCAGCCGGTCTGCCCGGTCGCCGGGTCCTCGATGCGGATGAGCAAGACCCGCTCTTCCCGCCGCAGGATGCAATGGGCCACAGCGCGAGGACCGGCCATGCCGTCCATGCTACGCCGTCCCTGTTCCCTGTTCCCTGTTCCCTGTTCCCTGTTCCCTGCTACCCGCCCGCTGCTCGCCGCAGCTCGGCGATGTTCTCGGCTACCGGCTTCGTGGCGTTGTAGACCGAGCTGCCGCAGACGACCACGCTGGCGCCCGCGTGGACGCACTGCGCGATGTTCCCGGTCTTCACGCCGCCATCGATCTCGATGTCGGCCGGGAACCCGCCCGCGTCCAGCATGGCGCGGATGCGGGCCACCTTGTCCAGTTGCGCCGGGATCATCTGCTGCCCGCCCCAGCCGGGGTTGATGGTCATCACCATCACCTGGTCCAGGTCCGGGAACGACTCCTCGATCGCCGCCACGGGCGTGCCCGGGTTGATGCAGACGCCCGCACGTTTCCCCATCTTCCGGATGGTGTCGAGCGTCCGGTTGATGTGCGGCGACACTTCGATGTGGACGTTGATGGTGTCGGCTGTCTCCGCGTACTGCTCGATCAGGCGTTCCGGTTCCACGCACATGAGGTGGATGTCGAACGGCAGCCGCGTCACCTTGCGCAACGCATCCACCACCACCGAGCCGAACGTGATGTTCGGGACGAAGCGGCCGTCCATCACGTCAAGGTGGAGCATGTCGGCCCCGCCAAGCTCCGCAGCCCTTACCTCTTCCGCCAGGCGGCCGAAGTCAGCAGTCAGGATCGAAGGGGCAATCTTCACCATCGCCATGCTCGTATTCTACGGCTTCCCGGCGGGCGTTATACTATCTCGCATAGGCATCTGATCATTTATGACCGTTCGCATCGTCACCGACTCCACCTGCGACCTCCCGGCGGCCCTCGTGGAGGCGCACGGGATAACGGTCGTGCCGCTCACCGTCTTCTTCGGCGACGACGCGCTCCTCGACGGCGTCGAGATCTCCGCCGCCGAGTTCTACGAGCGCCTGCGCGCATCCTCCACGCTCCCCCGCACCAGCCAGCCTTCGGTTGAGCTCTTCCGCGAGACCTACAAGCGGGTATCCGCCGACGGCGACGAGATCGTATCGATCCACCTCTCGTCGAAGCTCTCCGGGACTCTGAACGCCGCATCCGTCGCTCGCGAGGAGGTGGCACCCGAGATCCACGTCGACCTCATCGACTCCTACCAGGTGAGCCTGGGGCTTGGCCTCATCGTGCGGGAAGCCGCCCGCGCGGCGCAGGCCGGCGCCTCGCTCGCCGAAGTCGCCGCCACCGCCCGCCGCGCCATGGACCGCGTCTCGGTGCATGTCAGCGTCGATACTCTGGAGTACCTGCAGAAGGGCGGCCGCATCGGGCGGGCACGGTCGTTCCTGGGCTCAGTGCTGAGCATCAAGCCGATCCTCAAGGTGGAAAACGGCGAGGTCGCCCCGCTGGAGCGAGTTCGCACGCGCTCGAAAGCCAACGAGCGGATGTTCGAAATCGCCTCCTCGATGGCGCGCGCCAAGGAGATGTTCATCGCCCATTCGGCGAACGAGGTCGAGGCCCGCGCCATGATCGAGCGGCTGCGCCCGCGCCTCCCGCACACCGACCTCATCCTGGCCGAGATCGGGCCGGTCGTCGGTGTCTACGCTGGCCCGGGCGCCCTCGGCATCGCGGCCCTGGAGCGGGAGTGACGGCGGTGGCCGGCGCCGATACCGTTCGCCTGCGGCGCGTCTTCGAACTCGAACGCGAGCGCGGCTGCGACAACAAGGCGGTGATGGGCGGACTGGACCGCATGCTCATCCAGATGGCCGAGGACGGCCTCATGACGCCCTCCAGCCCGCTCGGCATCCGCTTCAAGGCTCTGCCGCAGGCTGGCTACCGCTCTCTGCCGGAAGACGAGCGTAGGTCGTGGGTGGAAGCCACCATCAGCGCGCTGTCCACGCCCACCGCGGCGGCCATCGGCCGCGCCCCAGCGCCGGCGCGCCCGCCGGCCGGTCGGCCCGCGCCGCGAACCGCGAGTCGAGGCACCCGCAATCCGGCGTCGCAGAGGCTTGATGACAACGACGAGGGCTCCTCGGTCACACCGCTGGCGGCCGGCACCCTCCGGCCGGACTCGCCGCTTACCCGCCTCCCGGGCGTAGGCAAGGCCGCCGTCGAACGCTTCGAACGGCTCGGCGTGAGTACGGCTGGAGACGCCGTCTTCCTCTTTCCGCGCCGCTTCAACGATTTCACCGACGTGCGCAAGATCCGCGACCTCCGCCCGGGCTCCCTGCCGCAGACGGTAGTGGGGACGGTGTTCTCCGTGAGCGAAGTCCGTTTCGGGCGTCGCGCGCGGGGATCGCAGGCGGTCATCACCGATGGCTCGGGCCTTCTCAAGGCGATGTGGTGGAACATGCCCTACGTCGTCCGCGGCTTGCCCGAGGGTTCCCAGGTTGTGCTCTCCGGCCGGGTCCGCGAGTACCGGGGCCGCCTGCAGATGGAGAACCCGGAATACGAGGCTTTCGACGAGGAAACCATGTCGGCGGGGCGCATGGTCCCTGTCTACCCGGCGACAAACGGACTCGGCCAGCGGACGATTCGGCGAGCGGTGAAGGCCGCCGTCGATGCACTCGCCACGCAGGTGAACGACCCAATCCCGGAGCCCGCGCGCAAGGTTGCCCAGCTCCCGCCGATCGCCGAAGCCATCCGTGCCTACCACTACCCCGACAGCGAAGCCGGCGCCGAGACAGCCCGCCGCCGGCTCGCCCTCGGCGAGTTCGTCGCCGTGCAGGCCGCCGTCCTCATGCGCCGCGCGGAGTGGCAGGAAGACAACGACGCTCCCTCGCTCTCCCTCGAGGCGGAACAGGAGGGGTTCCTGGCTTCGCTGCCGTTCGGCCTGACACGCGCCCAGCAGCGCTGCATCGACGAGATCGACACCGACCTGCGCGGTCCGCACCCCATGCTGCGCCTGCTCCAGGGAGACGTCGGTTCGGGGAAGACGGTTGTCGCCTTTGCCTCGATGCTCGCCGCCGTCCGCTCCGGATACCAGGCAGCCCTGATGGCGCCGACCGAAATCCTGGCCGAGCAGCACTACCGGTCGCTCTCCCGACTCCTCGGCGGAGACGAAGTGAGCCCGCTGGCCGGGGTCTTCGCGCCGCCGTGGCTCGGGCGTCCGCTGCGCGTGCTGCTCCTCACCGGTTCGCTCACGGCCGCGCAGAAGCAGCAGGTCCGCGGCGATGCCGCGCATGGCGGAGCGGACATCGTGATCGGCACCCACGCCCTCCTGGAAGACGACATGGAGATGCCGCGCCTCGGTCTGGCGGTTGTCGATGAGCAGCACCGCTTCGGCGTCCTTCAGCGCGCGAAACTGCGCCAGAAGGGACTGAACCCGCACCTCCTGGTGATGACCGCGACCCCGATCCCGCGCACGCTCGCGCTGACCGTTTACGGCGACCTCGAGGTCTCGACGATCGACGAGATGCCCCCGGGCCGGAAGCCCATCAAGACGCGCTGGTACCAGCCGGGCGAGCGCGATGATGCCTACGCCTTCATCCGCAAGCACCTCGATGCGGGCGAACAGGCGTACATCATCTGCCCTCTCGTCGAGGAGTCCGAGACACTCGACGTGCGCTCGGCCGAAGAGGAGTTCGAACACCTCCGCAACGGGCCGCTGAGCGGGTACGCGCTGGAACTGCTCCACGGCCGCATGGCCGGCAGGATGAAGGACGAGGTGATGGGCCGCTTCGGCCGCAACGAGGCCCAGGCGCTCGTCTCGACCAGCGTGATTGAAGTCGGCATCGATGTGCCCAACGCCACCGTCATCGTCATCGAGGGCGCCGAGCGCTTCGGCCTGAGCCAGCTGCACCAGTTCCGTGGGCGGGTCGGGCGTTCGGAGAAGCAGAGCTACTGCCTCCTGTTCAGCAGCGAGGAAGACCCCGGCCCGGAAGCCCGCGAACGCCTGGAAGCCATGTGCCACACCACCGACGGCTTCGAACTCGCGGAGGTGGACCTCCGCATGCGCGGCGAGGGGGAGACCTGGGGCCGCCTCCAGAGCGGGACGAACACGATGCTCCGCGTCGCCCGCCTCACGGACCGCGAGATCCTGCTGAAGGCTCGCGAAATCGCCCAGTCCGTGCTCGCCCGCGACCCGCGCCTCCAGAAGCCCGAGAACCACCCGCTTGCGGCCGCGGCCAAACCGTTCCTCGAGAAGGCCACCGAGGCCAACTGAGTGTCGGCCGCGCTGAGGCGTAGCGCGCCCGGACTGTAGACTCGCACGCATGGCTCGCACGAACCGGGGTTATCGCTGCAAGGACTGCGGATGGACGACGCCCGCCTATGTGGGCCGCTGCGCCCAGTGCCAGGCGTGGAACACCCTCGAGCAGTTCGCCGAAGCCCCGCGGCCCGGTCCCGCCCGCGCGGCGGGGCCGGCACCTCCCGGCAAGACCATCCGCCTCGGCGACGTCCCGGATGAGCCGGGCCGGCGGCTCTCAACCGAGATTCCCGAGTTCGACCGGGTACTCGGCGGCGGCCTTGTCCCCGGGTCGCTGGTTCTCGTTGGCGGCGACCCGGGCATCGGCAAGTCGACGCTGATGCTCCAGGCGGCGGCCCGCCTCGCCGAACGCGGCACCACCGGCGCCTATGTCTGCGGCGAGGAGTCGCCCCGGCAGGTGCGCATGCGCGCCCGCCGCCTCGGCGTCGGAGAGGCGCCCGTCACGCTCGTCCCGGAGTCGAGTCTCGACGCCGCCCTCGCCGCCGCGGAAGGCGCCGGCGCCACGGTCGTCATCATCGACTCGATCCAGTCGGTCTACGTCGAAGGCCTCGATACGCGCAGTGGTGGCCCGGCCCAGCTCTCCGAGGCCGGCGCGCGGCTCGTCGCCTTCTCCAAGACGAACGAAATCACCACGGTCGTCACGGGGCACGTCACCAAGGGTGGCGAGATCGCCGGCCCCCGTCTCCTCGAACACCTCGTGGATGCGGTCCTCTACTTCGAAAACGCCGAGGGCGCCTCCGTCCGCGTCCTGCGGGCGATCAAGAACCGTTTCGGCGCCACCGACGAGGTTGGCGTCTTCGAGATGACTGGCGAAGGCCTGCAGAGTGTCGAGAACCCGAGCTCGGCCCTCCTCGAAAGCCACGATGCGGATGCCTCCGGCTGCGCGGTGACAGCGGTTATCGAAGGTTCGCGCCCGCTCGCCCTCGAAGTCCAGGCGCTCGCCGTCCCGACGAACCTTGCTTCGCCTCGGCGCATCGCCTCTGGATTGGAGACGTCGCGCCTCCACCTGCTCCTCGCCGTGCTCGCGCGGCGCGGCGGGGTGAACACGGGGGCGATGGATGTGGTCGCAAGCGTCTCCGGCGGCATGCGCCTGCGCGATCCCGGGGCCGCCCTGGCGATCCTCGCCGCGCTGGCCTCGGCAGCCTCGGATCAGGCGCTGCCCCGGGGAACCGCCTGTCTCGGCGAAGTCGCGCTCTCCGGCGCCATCCGTCCCGTCCACCAGGTCCAGCGCCGGCTCTCGGAACTCTCCCGGGTGGGCTTCCGCCGCTGTCTGGTCCCGTCCGGCACTCCAGCAATCGAGGGCATCGAGCTCATCCCCGTCCGCAACTGCACGCCCGGCGGCTCTGGCGGGGGTTCGAAGCAGGCGGCCATCGCACCGCAGCTTGCCGCCGACAGCGCCTCACCGCCAACAGCGACGCCTTCGCGCACGCTGCCGCCCACGGCGACGCCGACGCCGATCCCGCGCGGCTCGGAGGAACGCGTCCTGCTGGCAGGCACCCCTTCCGAGACGCGCCTTGTCATTCGGCACAGCGGGGTGTGCGGACCGGCAACGATGGTCCTCGGCGGCGTCC
>CALMIW010000359.1 GCA_937864275.1 uncultured Dehalococcoidia bacterium | reverse complement strand
ACCAGACCGCCGATAGCTTTGCCGTGTATGGCGAGGCATCTTACGGCTTCGCGAACGGCGTGACGCTGACGGCTGGAGGCCGCCGGACACAGGACAAGAAGGACATCGACCGCCTCATCTATATCCCGATGGCTGCGGCGACGCCGTCGATCAGTGCGAGCGGCAGCTTCAATGAGAGCGTGTTCACCCCGAAGGTGTCGTTGTCCTGGAAAGCGACCGATGCCGCACTTCTATATGCAACTTACGCCGAGGGCTATAAGCCGGGTGGCTTCTCTGAGACGTGGCCCTCCACGGCCGTTGCGGCGACCGGACAGTTCAAGTCGGAGAAGACGAAGGCATACGAGCTTGGTGCCAAGACCTCCTGGATGGACGAACGTCTGACGTTTAATGCGGCGGTATATCAAACTGACTACAACGGCCTGCAGCAGTCACTGCTAACAACAACATCGTTTGCGGTCGTGACCTCAGACGTCCAGATTCAGGGCCTGGAGTTCGAGCTCGCCGCGCGGCCTGTTGAACCGTGGCTCATTTACGGGAACATTGGATTCCTGAACGACAAGATCAAGGCGTCGACGATCCCCGGGGACAACCTGAGCCGCAGGCTGCGCTATGCCCCGGAGCAGACCTATAAGCTCGGTACGGAGGTGCGGTTCCCGGTAGGTGGGATGGAGTTCTTCGCGGGCGCCAGCGTTGCGCACATGGGCGCCACGCCGATGGACAACGCCAACACTTTGGGCATCTTCATGCCTGCCTACGAGATCGTGGACGCACAGCTTGGCATGGTCTTTGGCGGCGGACGCTGGACGGTCACTGCCGGGGGCAAGAATGTCGGTGACACTGCGTACTGGCGCTCTGGCGTTGCAGGCCGCGGTCGCTTCTACGCGCCGCCCAGCACGTATGCGTTGACCATCAAAGCATCGTTCTGAGCCATGCCAGTCGCGCTGATTACTGGTGCGAACCGCGGTCTTGGGCTTGCCTTCGCCCGTGCATATGTCGCGCGCGGGTGGCAGGTGATCGCCAGCGCGCGGCGGCCGGAAGGGGCTGGTTTGTTACTGGAGCTCGCATCGCAGGCTGACGGCCGCCTGCGGGTGGAGACGCTCGACATTGCGAACTTCTCAGCCATTGAGACCCTTGCTGAACGGCTAAGCAATCAACCAATCGATGTGTTGATCAACAATGCCGCACTCACCGGCGGCCCGCTCGGTTCATTCGGGCATGTCGACTATGCGCGGTGGGGCGAGGCGTTCCGCATCAATGCAATGGCGCCGATGAAGATGATGGAGTGCTTCGCGGACGCGGTGGCGGCAAGCGGACGGAAGGTGATCTTCAATCTCTCCAGCCGCATCGGCGCGAACCCATTTTTCGGCTACCTGGAGTACTTCTCGAGCAAGTCTGCGCTGAATATGGTCGTAAAGCAGGCGTCGATTGCACTTGAGCCGCGCGGCGTCATCGTTGTCGCGGCCCACCCCGGCTGGGTGGGTACGGAGGCGACGGCGGCACAGGGGAAAGCACCCCTCACGCCGGAGGCGGCCGCCGCATTCTTGATCAAGATTATCGACGAGCTCACCGTCGCTCAGACCGGGTCGTTCTTCGACCCTGACGGCTCGACTTTGCCACTGGTGACGCAGCAACACGAGATCAAGTTCTACAGCAAACCGAGGACGGCGACGGCCTAGTGCGCCGGGACCTACCGGAACCGCCTGCCCCAAGGGCACTCAGCGCCTCGACAAAGAAGGTGAACGATGAAGGCATCGGCGTGCCCAGCGATGACGCACTCGACCGTCCGCGGAAGGATCCAGTACACGCACGACCGTTACGGCGTTAACGGCCGGGAATGGTTCACGATTACTGTTGCACCCGATCGCTCACAGACCATACGGGCGATGTGCGAGATGGACGACATCGGCCTGCTGCGCGATGTTACCTACTCGGTTGGCCCGAGCTTTCAAGCCCGTGACTGTTCTAGCCGCCTGAGCATGCGTGACTCGTTCCAAGGCAGTAGCTGGTTTTGGTTCCACGACAACGAGGTCGAGTGCGAAGGTCTCATGGCGAATGGCGGACGCTTTAGCCAAAGGGTCACCCTGAGCCAGCCGACACCGGTGTTCGCGTGTCACCCACTGTATTGCGATGGCTGGCACGCTGCTGCGTACGACCACGGCTCAGCGGAGAAGTCGCAGCTTCTTCGCGACTGCACCAACAGCTCAATGCCGCTGGATGGCTCGGCAGCGCCGTCCGTGGGCGTAGTCGAGAAGAAACTCGAGTACGTTGGCCGTGAGGAGGTCGAGGTACCAGCCGGTCGTTTCATCGCGGACCGTTACCGTATCCACCCGATGCGTCGCGAGAATCCGGAGTGGACGCCACTGGATTTCTGGGTGCGCCCACCAGAAGTGCTGTTCGTCAAGCTACGGTGGGACATGATCGAAATGACCTACGAGCTCGCTGAGCTCGAGGGTGACTTTGGGATCTTAGGTGTTGAGACTGCGAAATCGCAGCGGAACCGTTGATGCCGAGCGACGGTGCAGCAATCGCGGTCGGCCGTCAACCGGGCTATCCAGAGGAGTGAGCGATGACGATTCAGGAGCTACTGCGCAGCATGCACGGTGTCTGGCACGGCACCTACACGACGATGGCGCCCGACGGCACGGTCATCGAGCACTTTGCCAGCCAGCAGGAAGGCCGGATGGAGGGCACTGACTGGACCGAGAAGGTTATCTACCGGAAGCCGGGTGGTAGGGTGGAGACACGTCACTTCCACGCCGTTGTCAGTGGTGACGACGTGTCATTCATCGACGATGATCTCTGGGGCGAAACGGTACGAGCCGGAGACGTCGCGATCGTTTTCACGTTCGGCTGGAAGAGTCGTCCTCAGGAGCGGATTGTCGAGATCTCGATGCCGCGGGGTGACTACCGGACGCGTCTGTGGGAGCACTTTGAGGACGAGAGACTCGTCCGTCTGACCGTCATCGAGGAGCATCGCGAGTTTGGCAAGGAGCCAGAGCGCTGGTTCAGCCGTCAAGGGACATGAGTGGATGGGTAGGATGGTAGTACAGGGACATCCATCGGGTCCCTCACGATCACACCCGGCGATGAGCAGCGGAGATTATTGAAGGATCGTCGACGTCGCACGGAGTGAGCACCGTCGGACGGCCGTATAGCTTGACCGGCGGCTGGCGGGTACCTGGCGGACCCGCTTGGCTTAGTCGCACCGATTCTGCTTCAGGCGGCCTGCATCGTGGAAACGATCATGCTATTACACGAAGCGGCTCCGGGTCGAAAGTCAGCGCTCGCAAGGGGGGGTGTCTAGCCGATTGATTGCCGACCGTCACGAGTGTTTGACGCATGGCTTGCCTGTGGGGCAGTCCGCCGCATCATGACCGATGCACGCAGTAACCGGTGTTAGCGGCGGCGATCGCCTGGGCGGAGCGTGGGCAGGTAGCGGTAGACCGGCAGGGTGTTGAGGAAGGGATGGTCCTCGAGTTTGCCGGTGCGGGTGCGGGCGGGTGTGCTGCCCTCCCCTATTTCCAGGGGCGGGTAGACGACTTCAGGGAGTTCGCGAGAGCGGCCAAGTGGATTGAGCAGCGGGAGCTCGGCACTCACGAGAACACGGCCGCGGTTGCGAGCGCCGAGCCCGTGGAAGGTGACATTGGCG
>CALMIW010000358.1 GCA_937864275.1 uncultured Dehalococcoidia bacterium | reverse complement strand
ACGCCGAATACCAGCGCCTGGTAGACGCCGGCCACATCGGACAGGACTTCGACGAGCACATCCCGTAGGCCACTCGCGGGCGTTAGACGAGCCTGATGCGCATGCCGCCGATGAGGATGACCCCGTCGTCGCGGCGGAGTCCTCGCTCCTTCGCCGCGGCGAGGGCAGCCCCGGCGTCGGTGGCGGCCAAATCGATGCCGCCGAGGCCCTCCGGGCGCCCATCGGTGGCGGGGACGAAGCGGAGGGTGGCGTTGTCGATCGTGATGACCGGATTTCCGGCCGCGTCTTTCGTGATTGGGTCCTGGATGATTTCGCTCCAGCGGGCGGCGAGCTTCTCCGGCTCGGGCGATTGGATCTCGGCCGCGACGATGGCTCTGACACGGTCTGTCCGGATGTAGTCCTGCCAGGGGCCGCGGATGGCGTGGCTCCATCCGGGGATGGGGTCATCGGCGCCGGCGTGCCAATCGATTTCGAGGAATGAGCCGCCGGTATCCTGCGGGTGCAACTGCATGAGATAGGACGTTTCGGTATCGCGGGCGGCGACGACGCGGATGCCGAGTTCGCTCACGCGAGCTTTGCGCGGCGCATGGTCGTCGGCCTGGCAGATGACCATGTAGCCGCCATCGCCGCCGCGGCGTTCGAGGTAGCGGCCACCGGCCGTGTTCTCGCGTACGGGCGCACAGACTTCGATGAACTGGGTGCCGACCGGCAGGAGGCGGTTCTGGAGGCCGAAGGCCGGGGGCAGGTGCTCGTCGATGTAGGCGACTTCGAGGCCGAAGACGGCGTTGAGGTCGGCGGCGACCTTGTCGGCGTCCTGGACGATGAACGCGATCTGGCGAAGGCGAAGCCACATGGGTCTATCTCCCTTTGAATTCGGGTTCGCGCTTCTCGACGAAGGCGCGGAAGGCGGCGCGGGAATCCTCGGAGGCGCCGGTACGCTGGTGGCGCTCCGATTCGATGCGGATGTACTCGCGCAGGCTCATGTTCTCGCCGGCGAGGAAGTTCAGCTTCATGGCGCGGAGGGCGAGCGGCGCCGACTTCGCCAGGCGGGAGACGATGGCGGCGACTTCAGCGCGGAACGTCTCATCGGGAAAGCACTTCGAGACGAAGCCGATCCGCTCAGCCTCGGCGGCCGGGAACTTGCCGTGGAGGAACATGAGCTCGCGAGCCTTCGTAGCGCCGACGATGCGCGGGAGGAGCCACGGAGCGGCCATGTCGCCGGAAATGCCTACGCCGAGAAAGGCTGAGTTGAAGTTCACGCTCTCGGCGGCGTACCGAAGGTCGCAGGCGGCGGCCCAGCCGAGCCCCGCGCCGGCGCAGGCGCCATTGACGGCGGCGACGGTGACCTGCGGGAGCTCGTGGAGCATGGCAGTGAGCTGGAAATGCTCGGGGCTGAGGGGCGCCTCGCCCGCCCCGGAGCTGTAGTGCTGGAGGTCAGCGCCGGGGCAGAAGCCCTTACCGGTGCCGGTGAGGACGACGACGCGCGTCCCGTGGTCGGCGGGCAGGCCCTGGAGGACGTCATAGAGCTCGCGCATCATCTGGTTGGTGATGCCGTTGAGGCGGTCGGGGCGGTTGAGCGCAATCGTCCCGACGCCGTCGGCGGATTCGTAGGTGATCGTTTCGTAGGCCATCGCGTGTCCCTCCGGCTGCGCAGTCGCCGGATTCTACGTCAGCCGCCGAAGGGTTGGAGTGCCCTCGGGCCACGTTCGCAACCCCGCGCTGTGGATCGTGCGGGGCGAACCGGGGATGCTCTCTCGCCGGAGGCATCACATGACGTTCGAACCCCGGCAGCGCTTCGTCGATTCGCAGCGCATCCCCATTTCGTACTGGGACTGGGGGAACGAAGAGGCGCCACCGCTCGTCCTCGTCCACGGCGGCCGCGATCACGCGCGCTCGTGGGGCCGCCTCGCCGAGGAGCTGCGCACCGACTACCACGTTGTCGCACTGGACCTTCGCGGGCACGGCGACTCGGGCTGGACGCCGGGTGGGAACTACAGCCTGCCGGACAACGCGCTCGACGTGGTCCGCGTGATCGAGACGGTCGGTGCGCCGGCGCGGGTGATCGCCCATTCTTACGGCGGTTCGATCTGCCTGCTGACGGCGGGGACGTACCCTGAGTACTTCTCGGCCCTTGCCGTGATCGAAGGCACACATTCGCTGAACCCGCCCGACCAGGAACGCGTGGACCCGGCATGGGTGCGCCGCTGGGGCGACCGCTTGCGCTCGTTCGAGGGCCAGCAGCCCCGGGTGTATGCCACGCTGGAGGATGCGGAAGAGCGGATGAGGGAAGCGAATCCGCGGCTTCCCGAAGCCATCCTGCCGGGGCTCGCGAGCTACGCCTCGAAACCGGTGGACGGCGGATTCATCTGGAAGTACGACCTCTGGGTCAACGGCCGAACCTCGATGGAAGTCCGGCGCAGCGAGCTTCCGGCCTTCTGGGAAGCCATCACGTGCCCCGTCCTGCTCTTCCTGGGCGGGGAGTCGAACTCTCGGCGGCGGCAGCACCCGAACCCGGAACGGCACCTCCGCAACTGCCGAACGGTGGAGATCGCGGGTGCCGGCCACTGGGTCCACCACGACCAGCCGGAGGCGCTGATGGGCGAGCTGCGGCCGTTCCTGGCAAACGCGCCGAGCCATTCGTGAGCGAGTGGGCGTAGGCTTCAAGCACACTTACTCCCGGAGCTTCCGCACAGTGGACTACGCCGAACTCGAACGACTCTTCGCAACACAGCGGGCCGTCCGCCACTTCGATTCGCGACCGATTGACGATGCGACGATCGAGACGATCCTCGCGGCGGCGACGCGCGCGCCGAGCGCCCGGAACGCGCAGCCATGGCGGTTCATCGTCATCCGCGAGCGGGCGACGAAGGAACGGCTGGGAAAGGTCTTCGACGAGTTGGGAGCGCAGATGTACGGCGCCGGGGCACCGGAGCGCACACCGTGGGAAGACGTGCCGGTACTCATTGCGATCACGTCGGAGTACGCGTTCGGGACGGCGGAGGCGGGGATGGCGGCGCTGGGAGCTTCCATCTACCCGGCAGTCCAGAACCTGCTGCTCGCCGCGCACGCGCTCGGGCGGGGCACGGTCCTGACGACGCGCTGGAAGGCTCGCGAGCAGGAAGTCCGGCCACTGCTCGGCCTTCCCGAGACGATGGCGATCCACGCGATCATCCCGCTGGGATACCCGGCGGCGCGCCAGGGAAAGAACCGGCGGAAACCAATCGGCGAAGTGACCTTCCGCGAACAGTTCGGGACGCCCTGGAAGTGACGAACGGGGGTGACGGTCCAGCGCGTTGCGCGATGCAACGCGGTGTACTTACCCGTAGACTTCGCCGGCAATGACCGAAGCCGTGCCCGATGCCCTCCCGCAGACGCCGCCAGCAGTCGCGGGCGATTCGCGGAACCCGTTCACCGTGGCAGGGTTCAGGCTCTGGTGGATCGCCTCGGTGGTGGCGGGTACGGGCGTCGGCATCCAGGCGGTCACCGTGCCGCTCTACATTCGCGACCGCGTCTCGGACGACCAGAGGGCGGTCGCAATCGCCGCCGCGCTCATC
>CALMIW010000357.1 GCA_937864275.1 uncultured Dehalococcoidia bacterium | reverse complement strand
TTCCTGCCCGAACCCGGAGATCGAGAGCATCACCAGCCGCGGGTTCGCCTCGCTCAGCGCCACGTAACCGACGCCCAAACGGTTCGCCACGCCGGGCCGGAAGTTCTCGATGACGACGTCGCAGACCGCGGCAAGCGCCTTCACGAGCTCGGCGGCGCGGGGCTTCCCAAGGTCGATGCAGACGTTGCGCTTGCCGACGTTCTGCTGGTGGTAGTAGCCGGGGTTCCCTCCGATGTCGGCGCCCCAGAGGCGGGTGGTGTCTCCGTCCGGAGGCTCCAGCTTGACCACGTCGGCGCCGAGGTCGGCGAACATGCGCCCGGCGAACGGCCCGGCCAGCACGCGCGAGAGGTCGAGGACGCGAAGGTTTTCGAGGGGGTACGCCATGGCGGGAATCCTACGCGGTCGGGCGCGCGTTCCAAGCCGCCCCGCGGAGCCCCTGGGCAAGGGCGGCGTGGCCACGCACCGAGGCGAGGTCTGCTGCGGTGAGCCCGCCGCGATCTCGCGGGGACGGGCTGGCTCCTCGTTCCAGCAGGAGAGCGGCGACGCGCTGATGCCCGGCCGCGGCCGCGTAATGGAGGGCTGTCCGCCCGTCGGGGCCTCCGGCGGCGTCGATTTCCGCGCCGTGTTCCAGCAGGAATGCGATTCGCTCCGGATGTTCGCCTTTGTCGCCCCGGGCGACGAACACGAGCGGCGGAAAGCCGTTCACGGCGTGCGTCGTCGAAGCACCGCGTTCGATGAGATCTTTCATGACTTCGAAGTCGTCGCAGATCTGGAAGATGCCCGCGTCCGCATGGCGTGCGTCGAGGCCGTGGTCGAAGAGGTAGCGCATGATCTCGGGGTGGTTGGCGGTGAGCCCGATTCGCAAGAGTTGGGCGCTGTAGCGGGGGACTTCGGCGCCGCGTTCCACGAGTTGCTCAACGATCGCACGTTGCCCGCCGGCCAGGGCGAATGCGATCACAGGGGTGTAGTAGATCTCGTCATGCGGGTCTTCAGCGCCGAGGAGAGCCGGATCCCCGGCGAGGGCGTGGTGGACCTCGGCTTCTGCCCCCATGAAGGCAGCCCGGAATATGTCGAGCGTCGCGGCGCCGGCCGAGGCGAGGACTTCGGCGGCAGCCGGGCGCCGGTAGTACACGGCGGCGCAGTAGGGTGTGAGCTGGACGACGCTTTCTGCGTTGTAGGATCCGGTCGCGAGAGGATCGGCGCCGCGAACGAGGAGCCACTCGATAGCACCGGCGTGGCCGCGCCGCGCCGCCTCCCAGAGGAGCGTCCGGCCGTGGGGACCGCGCTTGCTCAGTGCCTCGGGATTGCGGGCGAGGAGCGACTCGAGGCCTGCAATGTCGCCTTTCGCGGCGATGGCCAGTGCCCTCCCCGGCAGCTGTTTCTTCCAATGGCCAGGGGTCGTGGGGTACGGCCTCACCCAGCGTTGTTCGACCTGCGCCGCGGCCGTCATTTCGCCGCCTGGCGCGCACGGCCCTGAACAGACGGCATGAGGCGGACGAAGGGAAGTGTCCCGAACACGGCACAAATCGTACAGGTGAAGGGCAAGCAGCTGCCCGTTAGCGCAAGCGCAGCGTGAACCCTTCCACGAGGATGGCCAGCGGCTCCTGCTCCGTCGCCGCCTCTTCGGCCGGCTCGGCGGCGTTCAGGCGGGCGAGCATTTGCTTCGCCCGGTCCTCGTCCTCGTGCATCTCTGAACGCCAGGTCGCGTTGTCGGTATCGGCGATTTCCATGCGGAGATTGGAGATGTAGCGCTCGAGGATCTGCTTGAGGAGCACGAAGTCCTTGCTCGAAAGCACGAGGTCCATGGGTCCCACCCTCTTTCGTGATGGGCGCAGGGTACGGCATCGCCCCGGCGCCTGCCGATGGCCGGCCGAACCGGATTCGCGGGCCGTGCGGGAGGCGAGCAGATGACGTTCGGGGAGCGCGAACGTGATTCGCTCCCGCCGGACGGCGCATCGTAGAATCCCGGCGCTGCCATCATGGGCGGCGGAGAAACGTTGATGCCGCAAACGTTCGATGTCGTGTTCCTCGGGACCGGAAGCCCCATTCCCAGCCCTGACCGGTGCGGCTGCGGCCACGTCATCGTCGCCGGCGAGTCGCATGTCCTGGTCGATTGTGGGTACGGCGCGGCGCGGCGGCTGATGCCGGCGGGGATCATCCCGGCCCAGGTCGATGTCGCGGTCTTCACGCACATGCACACCGACCACATCACCGACGTGCCGGACTTCCTGAACCTGCGCTGGACATCCGGGGCAACGAAGCCGCTCCGCGTGTTCGGCCCCACGGGGACGAAGAAGATGATCGACGGCTTCCTGATGGCGCTCGAAGACGATATCCGCTTCCGGACCGCGCACCATCCCGGCAAGCTTCACCCGGACGGAATCAAGGTCGACGTCACGGAAGTCCCGGCGGGCGCGGGCATGGAGACGTTCCTCAACGAAGGCGGGTTGGCGCTGGAGCGGTTCGAGGTCGACCACTTCCCGGTGGTGCCCGCCTTCGGCTACCGGGCACGGTTCGACGGCCGCACGGCGGTGCTTTCGGGCGATACAAGCTTCTGCGAGTCACTTCTCGAAGCCTCGAGTGGCGCGGACCTGCTGATCAGCGACGCTCTCAACCCGGCGATGTTCCAGCAACTCATCGAGCGGGTGCGGGAGTTCCGGCCGCTCGCCGCCTCGCTGTTCGAAGACGTGCCGAGCTACCACATCAGCACGGACGAGGTGGCCCGCCTCGCCCGGGACGCAGGGGTCGGCAAGCTCGTGCTCAGCCACCTCCTGCCCAACCTTCCAAACAGTCCGGAGATGGAGGCGGCGTTCCAGGCCGGCATGAGCGACGTCTACACCGGCCCCATCCACGTCGCCCGCGATACGCAGCGGATCACCGTCGAGAAGAGGACCACCACATGAGCCACGAAGACATGTTCGTCAATTCCCTTCGCAACCGGATCCGCGCCATGAACGTCCTCTGGGAACGGGCCGCGAGCGACCTGACGCTGGAGCAGGTGAACCACCACGAGCGCGAAGGTGTGCTGCCGATGGCGTTCAGCTTCAGCCACTACATCAAGGCGCAGGACCAGTCGATCAGCCGCGTCTTCCTCGGCGAAGAGCCACTCTGGATGACCGGCGGCTGGACGGCGAAGGTAGGCGTCAACGTCGACGTGCTCGGGCGCGAAGAGACGGTCGAAGAGATGCAGCACCTCCGCTTCGGCGACTTCGATGCGTGGAAGGCGTACCAGGCGGAGGTGATCGCCCGCACCTCCCGCGCGCTCGACGGCATCACCGCGGAGTCGCTCGCGACGGTCCTGATGCCGCAACTCCCGCCAAACATGCAGAACATCTTCTGCGCGATCGTCATCGGTCCGGGTGCGCCCCTGCGGAAGCTCGAGGTGCTGGAGTGCTTCGTCTACCAGCACGGCCTGCGCCACATGGGCGAGATCGAGCACGGGCGCGCGCTCGTCGGCCTCCAGGGGATGACCAGCTAGGCTCCCGGCTTCACACACCGCTGGTCAGGGAATGTCGATGTCGATGTCGAGATCGACGCCGAACTCCGAATCGGCGCCGGCCCATTCGAGTTGCTGCTGATGCTCGCCGGTAATAAGCGTGGACGGCCCGTCGCCGTCCAGGGAAACGCTGCTGAACTCGTCGCCGAGGACGTTCGCGACCGGCTCGGAGTGCTTTTCGGTCTCGCCGATGTAGGCGTGCTGGCTCGAACTGATGGCCTCGCCAAGCTTGGGCGAACTCGCGTCGAGCCTGGCGAAGTCCCAGTCCGTCGAATCGTACTGGACGAGACCCTGCGCATCCGCGGCCTGGCCGCCGGCCTGATGGGCATAGGCGACTTCCTGGTTGGCATACCGGTCGTGGGCCGCTTCGGTTGCGCCCGCCCCCGGGGGCTGGTCCGCCGCCAGCGGATCCGTGGCCGGGCTTCGCCGAACGAGCCGAGAGAGATTGAACGCCATGGTTGCCCTCCCCCGGGGGGTGGACCGGCTGCCCGGGCTCCCGCCGATGCCTTGAGTATGGCCCGTGCCGGGCGAAGGGTGACGGGCGGGCCGCGAGTCTAACCCGGCCGCGCTCAGCGCTGTAGACTCCGGCGCATGCCTCTTGAACTGCCCCGGCAGGGCCGCCCGTGGCCCGAACTTCGCGACGAAATGACCGCCATGCGCGGCAACGACCTCGACTGGAAGCACGGCCGCCACGGCGCCTACGTCTGGTACGCCAGCGACGAACTGGAGGACGTCCTCCGCGAGGCGTTCGGCATGTTCCTCATCGAAAACGGCCTCGGCATGCGCGCCTTCCCGAGCATCGCCCGGATGGAGAACGAGACCCTGGCGATGGTGCGCAGCCTGCTCCACGGCGACGACGAGACGGCCGGTATCTTCACCAGCGGCGGCACCGAGAGCATCTTCCTCGGCGTCCTCGCGATGCGGGAGTGGGCGCGGCACGAACGCCCCGGCATCACCCGGCCGGAGATCGTCGCGCCGCATTCGGCCCACCCGGCGCTGAACAAGGCGGCCCACCTGCAGGGACTGACCGTGAAGCGCGTGCCCGTCGGCTCGGACTTCCGCGCCGACCCCGCGGCGCTGGAGGCGGCCATCACCCAGAACACGATCGGCATGTACGCCTCCGCGCCGACGTACTCGCTCGGCATGGTCGACCCGATCGACGCGCTGGGGCCGATCGCGGAGCGGCACGGGCTCTGGCTCCACGTCGACGCCTGCGTCGGCGGGATCCTCTCGCCGTTCGTTCGCGAATGCGGCTACGAAGTGCCGCCGTTCGACTTCTCCATCCCCGGAGTCACCTCGATCTCGGCCGACCTCCACAAGAGCGGCTTCGCGGCCAAGCCGGCTTCGACCGTGAGCTTCCGGACGCGGGCGCTGCGCGAGTTCGCGCGTTACACCTTCGATGACTGGCCGAGCGGCGTGTATTCCTCGCTCACGTTCACGGGCACGCGGCCGGGCGGGGCGATTGCGGCTTCGTGGGCGGCGATGAACTTCCTCGGCCAGGAGGGCTACCGCGAGATCGCGGCGGCAAGCATGCGGGCGAAACAGAAGACGATCGACGGCCTCACCGCGATCGAAGGCGTAAAGGTCCACGGCGAGCCGCCGGTCTATGCCTTCAGCTGGGCCGCCGCAGGGGTGGACATGAGCGCGGTCGCGGCGGCGATGAACAAGCGCGGGTTCATGTGCGGCCAGACAACGAGCCCGGCGGGCATCCACTTCATGGCCACGCCAGTCCACGAGGCGGCAGCCGACGAGTACGCCGCCGCCGCGGCGGAATCGATCGCCGAAGCCCGGGCCGGCGGCGCCCAGGGCAAAGCGGCGGCGTATAACTAGCCGCATGGAACCGCGGCGAGACCTTCGGCGCCGCGTGATGGCCCACCTCCCGGAGATGCCGGCGCCGTTCGAACGCGCGTCGTCCTTCATCAAGACGTTTATGAAGGAGATGAAGGACGACGACCTGCCCGGCCTCGCCGCCGAGTTGGCCTTCCGCTTCTTCATGGCGCTCTTCCCGTTCATGCTCGTGCTCGTCACGCTCAGCGGGTACGTCTCGCGCTGGTTCGGAGTGGACGACCCGGCCGGCGAGGTGCTGGACGCCGTCGGCGACTCGCTTCCGGCAGACGCCGCGAGCGTGCTCTCGAACCAGATCGACGGGGTCGTCTCCGGTGCGAACCACGGGCTGCTGTCGATCGGCCTGGCGGCGGCGGTCTGGTCCGCGGCGGGCCGGGCCCGGGCGCGCCTGCAGGGGAGCAACCCGGGCTAGCGCCCGGCGGCGGGGCGGTCGGCGCCCATGAAGACGCGGACCTGCTCGGGGATCACCCTCTTCGGCGGTCTCGGCCTGCTGCTCGGGGTTGCGGCGATGATCCTCACGCAGACCTGGGCGGGCGAGATCGCCTCGGCGATCGGGCTGGGGCGCGAATTCGGCTGGCTGGTCCAGCTGGCGCGTGTCCCGCTCATCATCCTCTTCGTCGCGGGCGCCATCGAAGGCATCTACTGGATCGCGCCGAACCGCTGGGCACGCCCCCGGCTCGCGAGCCCGGGCGCGCTCTTTTCGGCGATGGCATGGGCGGTCTTCACCGTGGGGTTCGCGTTCTACGTAGCGAACTTCGGCAACTACAACGCCACCTACGGCGCCATCGCCGGCGTCGTGATCCTCCTCTTCTGGTTCAACTCTTCGGCGTTGGTGGTGCTGATGGGCGCGGAACTGAACTCGGTGCTGGCTGCGCGGCGGGCAGAGGCAGTACAGGCGGAGTCGCCGGCGCCGCCGGCCGCCATCGAGCCCGTTCGTTCTGCCGCCCGGGAGCCAGTCCGGGGAGCGCCCGTGCTGGAGGTGGCGGCAATCATCGGCGCGACCCTGGCCGTCGCGACGTGGCTGCGCGGGCGCAAGGACTGAACGCGGTTCGCGAATGCGCTCGCCGACGGAACCGCATGACAAGGTGTTTGCGCCCGTGGAATTTGCTTGACGCGCCGGATCGCAACTCCCTAGCATCCGCGCGCCTAAAGGAGGCCTCAATGAACCAGGGAATCATCAAAGAATTCCGCGACTTCCTGCTGCGGGGCGACCTCATCTCGCTGGCGGTCGCCTTCATCATGGCGGGCGCGTTCGGCGCGGTCGTCGCCGCGTTCACCGACGGCATTATCATGGCCTTCATCGCCGCTCTGTTCGGGAAGCCGAACTTCGACAGCATCGGCCTCGATATCGGCGACGGACGCCTCCTCATCGGGACGTTCCTGACGGCCCTTGTGAACCTGGTGATCGTGGCGGCGGCGGTCTTCTTCTTCATCGTGAAGCCCGTGCAGGCGATCAAGGACCGCCAGAAGAAAGAAGGCGAAGTTGTCCCGGACGCGGACGACATCGCGCTCCTCAAGGAGATCCGCGACCTCCTGAAGAACCGCCCTTAGGCTGCTTCTCCGCCAGGGAGACGCGACGGCGGGGAGTCGTGAAAAAGCCACGCATCCCCTGTGTCGCTATGCCCGGGTGGTGAATAATCGGCGTGTGCCAAGGCCCCGCCCGAAGCCCAACGCCACACCCGACGACCTCGCGTTCGGTATCAACGCCTGTGCCATGGCGCTCGAAACCGGCTACGCGAGGTCGTTGTTGTATTTCGCCGACACGAAGAACGAGCGCGTGCTCGAGCTGGTGGAGCGGGCGAACCTCGCCGGCGTGGCGGTGCAGCCCGTTGACATCTTCCGGCTGGACCAGCTGACCGCCGAGGGCGTCCACCAGGGGGTCCTCGTCCGGCTGAAGGCGATGGAGCCGGTGGACCTCCGCCAGGTGACGCGCGACGCCGGCAAGTCGTCGCTCATCATCATCCTGGACCGCGTGACCGACCCGCAGAACCTGGGCGCGGTGCTTCGCACGGCCGTCGCCGTGGGCGTCAGCGCGGTGGTGCTGCCGCTGCGGCGGGGCGCGCTCCTCACCCCCGGGGTGCACCGCGCCCGCGCCGGCCTCAGCCTCGGCGCGCCCGTCGCGGCGCCGCCAAACCTGGCGATGGCGATCAAGACGCTGAAGGAAGCGAACTTCTGGGTGGTGGCCGCCGCGACCGGCGAAGGCTCGCAATCGGCCACCTCGTTCGACTGGCCGGGGCGCACGGCGCTCGTCATGGGCAGCGAGGGCGAAGGCGTCGGGCAACTCCTCTTAAAGGAAAGCGACTTCTCCGTGGCGCTCCCAATGGACCCGCGGGTGGAGTCGCTGAACGTCGCGGTGGCGACCGGTGCGCTGGCGTACCTCTGGCGCCGGCAGTGGCCGTCCTGAGCGTCCGCACCGGGCCGCTGCCCCGGCTCCGCCCCTTGCGTGCGATTCCCGAACGCGTGCCGTCCGCCTGACCGGGAGGCCACACGTGCGCGGCCGAAGGGCCGTATACGGCGCACCGGCCGAGGACTACGCTCAGCCCATGAGCGACGTTGCCGCAATCGAAACGCGCGGGCTGACCCGGGTCTTCGGGAGCCAGGTCGCGCTCGACCGCCTGGATTTGCGCATCGAACGGGGTGAGATCTTCGGGTTCCTGGGGCCGAACGGCGCCGGGAAGAGCACCACTATCCGGCTTCTCCTCGACCTGGTGCGGCCGACATCGGGCAGCGCCTCGATCCTCGGCTTCGACTGCCAGCGCGAGACGATGGAAGTGCGCCGCCGGACGAGCTACCTGCCGGGCGAACTGCGGCTCTACCCGGGGCTCACCGGCCAGCAGACGGTTGACCTGTTCGCCGGCCTGAAGAGCGGCGCCGTGGACATGGCCCGGGTGAACAGGCTCGCCGGGGACCTCGAGCTCGACCTTTCGAAAAAGGCCTCGGCGCTTTCGAAGGGCAATCGCCAGAAGCTGGGCGTCCTGATCGCACTCCTGGGCGAACCGGAAGTGATGCTCCTCGATGAGCCGACCTCCGGCCTCGATCCGCTCGTCCAGCGGGTCGTCTGGGAGATCCTCCGGCGCGAGGCGGGGCGCGGCGCGACGGTCTTCTTCTCCTCCCACGTGATGAGCGAAGTCGAAGTCACCTGCGAGCGGGTGGGGATCCTGCGGAAGGGCCGGCTCGTGGCGGTGGAGCCTGTGGCGTCGCTGAAAGGGCGTTCGGGACGCCATGTTGAGGTGAGTTTCGCTGGCGAGGCGCCGCCACCGTCGGCGTTCGCGGCCGCGGGCGTGCGGGAGTTGCGGCGGGAGCACGCCACGGTCGAATTCGAGCTGGGGGGCGAGATCGACCCGCTCCTCAAGGCACTGGCCCCCTACCACGTGCTCGACTTGCGGACGGAGCAGGCGACGCTCGACGAGATCCTGTTCCACTACTACGAGAAGGAGGCCGCCCGATGAGCCGGCTCGTGCTGGCGCGGAAGGCGTTCTGGGACGCGCGCGTGACCGCGATCGGCGGCGGCATCCTGAGCTTCGGCCTGGCGCTGCTCTACGTCCTCCTGTTCCCCTCGATCCAGGAGAGCTTCGAGGAGTTGGACCTGCCCGAGTACATGGAGAGCTTCTCCGGGGCCGCGGGCTCGTATTCGACCCCCGAGGGATACCTCGCGACCGAGTTCTTCACGGCGGTGCCCATCACCCTGGTTATCTTCGCGATCGTCGCGGGCACGGCGGCGACGGCGGGCGAGGAGTCTGCCGGGACGCTGGACAT
>CALMIW010000356.1 GCA_937864275.1 uncultured Dehalococcoidia bacterium | reverse complement strand
CGTTCGCGGTGATTGGAGACATAGTAGCAGGGGCCGCCAAAAACGCGAAAGCCCGTGTGCTGGTTCACGACGTTGGTGACACTCCCGTGTGTGGTGAGATGTTAAAGCGCTGGTGGAGGAACTCAGCTGGAGTGAGGAAGCCGAGCGCCTGGTGAGGGCGGAGATGGTTGTAGGTGTGCTCCCAACGGCGGAGGTGGCCCTGGAAGCCAGCGACCGTCGGGGTTGCGTTGGAGCAGTTGTAGAACTCGTCGCGGTAGGTGCGGTTCGCCCTTTCGACGCGACCGTTAAGTTTGGGACTGCGGGGAGGGAGTTCGAAGAGCAGGATGCCCTTCTCTCGGCAGGCGTCTTCAAAGCCGGCCATGAACTCAGAGCCACCGTCGACCTGGATGGCGCGAATGGGGAAGGGACTGCGTTCGATGATTGCCTTGAGTGCTTTGGTGGCGAGGTTGGCGGTGGCGGCAGAGGCGATAGTGGGTACGGACCAGCGGCTGACGACATCTACGGCCGTGAACTGCTTGAGGACGATATCGGGCTCAGGACGGACGTCCATCGTGTCGAGCTGGACGATGTCGCCTGGGAAGCGGGACTCGTAGCTCCTGGGCTTGCGGGTGGCATATTGGCGTTTCCACTGGCGTCGCCGGGCGGAGAAGCGGCGTAGCGGTTCAATGAGCTGTCTGGTGCGTTTGAGGTAGGCCAGGATGCGACCGACCCGCGAGGCGCTTACCTGGAGGCCCTGGCGGGCGAGGAGGACGACGAGCTTCAGTTTTCCCCAGGCAGGGTAGTGCTCCCGCAGGACGCGGACGGCAAGGATCTCCTCCTTCGTCCAGGTCGCCTGCTTGCAGTGTTTCGGCCGGGAGCTGCGGTCCTCGAGCGAGCGGAGGTCCTTCGGGTTATACCGCCTGAGCCAGCGATAGAACGTCTGGCGGCCGATGGTGAAATGGCGGCAGGTCTTGCTCACGTTCTTCCCGTTGGCGAGGTGCCAGTCGATGATACGCAGCCGGCGCACGGCCTCTGGGCTGAGCTCCGGCCAGTCTTTGCGCGCGATGCGGAGCAACTCGCCTGGTAATCCGAACATCCTCACGGCGTCACCGCCGACCGCAGGCAGGTTAGACTCAGACAGGGTGCATCTCCGTAGGTTTGGTGCTGACACACGCATCCTACTGGGGGCACCCTCTTTCTTTTCCCAGGACTCCCTCGCTCACTCCACGCGCCGCAGGGACGAGCGCCTTCCCAATTGTTTATACAGTTCCTACCTGCCCCGGACTGTCTCGCATGTCTTCGGACCTGATCAGCCGGCGCCGATCCGCTAGAATCGCAGTCCATGGACGATGAGATCACCTTCGTGGTTAACGAAGCGCCGGAGGGTGGCTACACTGCTCGCGCCCTCGGCCAGTCGATCTTCACGGAAGCGGATGACCTTGCTTCGCTGCGCGAGAACATTCGCGAAGCTGTCCGCTGCCACTTCGATGAGAGCAAGGCGCCGAAGCTCATCCACCTGCGTTAGTCCAGGTCGCCCCATTTCTCCCCGTAGCGGGCAAAGTACTCCGCATCCGTCATCCCGAAGATGTACACGTCCCAGAACCGGCCATCGGTGAACTGGCCATCGCGCAGCGTCCCCTCGAGCACCATCCCGAACTTGCGGTGCATCGACTCCGACCGCTTGTTGAACGCGTAGACCGAGGCCTGCACCTTGTGCAGCCGGAGCTCGCCGAACATGTACCGGCAGATGAGCTCCAGCGACTCTTCGCCGTAGCCGTGGCCCCAGTGTTCGCGCCCGAGCGAGATGCCGTATTCGAAGCTGAACCGGCGCGCATCGACGCGCGTGTTGATGGACCCGACCGGCTCGCTGTCCAGCGTCTCGATGATGAACCGACCGTTTCCATCGGTCGGCTTCTTGAGCGACTCCTGCTTCGCAAACTCCTTCGCGCCCTCTTCCCCGTACGGAGGCCAGACCTGCCAGCCATAGCGCTGGGCGTCGCTATCCACGTCCCAGTGGAGGAAGTGCTGCCAGTCCTCCGGCCGGACTCCGCGCAGCCGGACCTTCTTGCCTTCGAACATGCTGTAGGTCATGGCCGAAACTGTAGCGCAGTGGTCGAAACTCCGGTGGCGGCAGGCGGGCACCGGTGCCACACTCGCTCAGTGCGAACGCCACGCTTCCTCGCCATCTGTGGCGCGCTCGCCGGGCTCGCGCTCGTCGCCGGCGGTGTGGCGGCCGGGGGGCCGGGCGCGGCGGCGGGCAGCCCTCTTTCCGTCTTCGAGGACACGATGGAGATCGCCGCCCCCGGACCGGAAGGCTGGGACTACGGGACGATCCATCTCTACGCCGTCGACGATGGTGGCGACATGGCGGCCCGCCAGGCCGAAGGACGCGCGGCGATGCTGGCCCGCTTCCCCGGTGCGGTCGCCCTCGATGACACCGGCGTGACGGCCGCGTTCCGCCTCTTCCCGACGCCGGTGCGCTGGCCCCAGCCCGCCGCGAGCTGGCTGTACAACCCCGCTGGCAGCACCCCGGCGATGCCCGCGAAGTCGGCGCTCGAAGCCATCACCCTCGGCGCGGAAGGCTGGAACAACGCCGGCGGCTCGGGCTTCCACTTCGACTTCCTGGGCGAGACTGACACCCCGACCGGATGCAACGGCGACACCACGCAGTACGCGAAAGACGGGAAGAACGTCGTCGGCTGGGGGCACATCGTGGGGGGCCATCTCGGCTTCTCCTGCCACTGGCGGGGCGCCTCGCTGGTGGAAGCGACGCCGTACTTCGCGATCCAGGAGATCGACATCGTCTTCGAGCCGATCTTCGCGTACTCCGCGGGGTCGCTTCAGGCACTCGCCCTGCACGAATTCGGCCACGCCCTGGGGTTGGACCACACCGAGGCGCCGGCCTGCCCCGGCAAAGCCATGTGCTCCGGCGCGGCGGCGATGCTCTTCACCGAGCCGCAACAGGACGACATCTTCGGAGTGGTCGCGCTCTACGGCGTCGCAGCGACACCGACGCCCACGCCCCAGCCAATTCCG
>CALMIW010000355.1 GCA_937864275.1 uncultured Dehalococcoidia bacterium | reverse complement strand
ACGGCCAGGTCGCGAACATCTTCCGGACGATGGCGAACAACCCCCAGCTCTGGCGCTCCTACCTCCGCCTTGGTAACGGCCTCTGGAACCAATCGGGCCTCGACGTCCCGACGCGCGAGCTCGTCATCCTCCGCACCGCCATCCTCCACCACTCGCTCTACGAATGGCACCAGCACGTCCGCCTCGGCCGCCAGGCAGGGCTCAGCGATGCCCGCATCGTCGCCCTCCACCACTGGCGCACCAGCGACCTCTTCACGGAGTCCGAACGCGCCCTCTTGGGCTACGTCGACGCCCTCGCCGCCAGCGACCATCCCTTCGACGAGGCGCACAACACCCTGGCCGCGCACTTCGACAACTCGACCATCGTCGGCGTCAACCTGCTCACTGGTTTCTATGCCATGACCGCGAAATTCCTTGGTGCCATGGAAGTCGAGACCGAAGAGCCGTTCATCGGCTGGCAACTCAACGGCTGACCGTTAACGCGCGGCTCGGCAGACTGCGATATCCCCGCCGGGAGGCTCTCGATGACCACACTCGAATCCGTCACAACCGATTGCGTCGGGCCGGAACGCCCCGGCGGCCAGGGCCTGGACCACAACCAGGAAGAGTCCGGCAACCTCGCCATCCAGAAGCTCCTGACCAGCGATGACGGCCGGGCCTGGACCGATTTCGTCGCGACCGCCCGGCAATCCCGCGACGGTTCGTGGTCGTACGAAGCGTGGTCGTGGCGCGGCATGGTCCGCTGGGTCCGCCGCTACGCGTCCGGCGGCGGCTACGAGTACGAAGTCGTGGAAGTGGCTGGCCAGAACCCCATCGCCGAACAGGACCATCGCGCCCTCGCCACCCTCGCCGACGAACTCGCCGCAGGTAGCGGGGACCCGGAAACGAACTTCGTCGAACCCCAGAAGCTCACCTACCCGTATGCTTACGAACGGCTCTCGCAACTCTTCGATAGCCCCAACGCGCCCGACCTCGTTGTGAACCCGAAGAGCTACTGCTACGGCCGCCAACCGGGCCAGCATGGCGCCTGGACGTCATCCAGTCGCGCTCGCCGCTCGTCTTCAGCGGCCCCGGAGTGAAACGCGGCGCCTACATCGAGTGCCCCTCGCGCCAAGTCGACATCGCTCCGACCATCGCGCGCGTCATGGGCTTCCCGCTCATCGACGGGAAGGACGCCTCCGGGCGGACCAGTTCCGAACGCGGCGTCGCCCCGGATGTCTACCTCGCCCGCCAGGACGGCCGCGTCCTCGAAGAAGTCCTCGACAACACCGCCGGGGCGCCCGAGCGGGTCTACATCATCCTCCTCGACGGCCAGTCCCACACCGACTTGCGCCACCGCCTGGAAACCGAGACGGGGTCCATCCCCCACCTCCGCCGCCTCATCGACCGCGGCGTTATGTTGCGTCACGGCAGCATCACCAACTTCCCCAGCATCACCGGGCCGGGCCACAACGCGATCGGCACCGGCGCCTGGTCCGGCCACCACGACATCGTCAATCCGAGCTACTACCTCCGCGAAACCGGCGAGACCGTCTCGCCACAGGGTCAGCAGTTCGACACCGCCCGCTTCCTCAACCCCGGCGTCGAAACCCTCTTCGAGGCCTTCCACCGGGTCTACGGCGAATGGGACGGCACAAACGGCGTCCTCACCGCCTCGGTGAACGAGCCCTGCACCCGCGGCGCCGGCCATGCCTCGCTCGAACGCCGCCTCCTCGGCGACCGCGGCGAGCTCATCATGCTCACCAAGGAAACCGAGCACGAGATCAGCCCCCGCTGGTTCAACGAGCTCGAGGAGCAGGGACACAAGCTCCAGGGCCAAATCGACAACCGAGCCCTCGCCCAGGCACGTCAACTCTTCATTGATAAAACGCATCCCGCGCCCATCTTCACCTACCACGAGT
>CALMIW010000354.1 GCA_937864275.1 uncultured Dehalococcoidia bacterium | reverse complement strand
TGCCAATCCCGACGCGGCCGTTGCCGTCACCGACGACCACCACCGTGCCGCCGCCAATCCTCCCCGGCGATGCCCTCTTCGAGTACGACGACGACACACTCAAGCCGGCCGCCACCCGTGAGCTCGAACGAGTAGCGCGGGACGTGCGTCGGTGGGCACCCAACGCTGGGATCGTGATCGTCGGGCACACCGACAGCCGCGGCAGCGCGGACTACAACCTCGCCCTGTCGCTCCGCCGAGCGGAAGCGGTCCGACAGTGGTTCATCCAACACGACTTCTTGCCACGGCGTTTGGTTGCACGCGGCGCAGGAGAGTCCCAGTTGCTCGTCCCCGACGTCGATGCGACCGGCAACTTCATCGAAGCCGCAGGTGCCCGCAACCGACGGGTCGAGTTCGAACCCAACGATTGAACATCACGCTGTTCGGCGAAGCATTAGGCGACGGGGGTCTATCGGGTTGGCGGATGGCCCACTCGATGTCGCTGCTCACGCGAAGGTGCGAGTCGTCCGCGTCCTGTCACCGTGCGCGGACCACCGGTCGGTACGACATGGGTTGAGAACAGTTCGCGCTTCACCGAATCCGGGTCAATGGGCCTGCCATGGTCGAACGAGTCTTGGATGATCAGAGCGCATGCTCCAGCCACCGCCCGTGTCGCCATCGACGTGCCGGACTTTCGCGCCGGACATCAAGGAGCGCAGCGCGTTCGGATCGGCATTGCCAGATGCATCTCGATGCATTGGGATCGTGCTCATGACCTGCTCGCCGGGTGCCACGAGGTCCGGCTTGTGTCCCAGCTCGTAGGTGGGCGGTCCGGTGCTGCTCGTAGCCGCAGGCGCGTGCGTGAACTTGATTTGACTGCCTACCGTCAGAGCGGCCCTTGCCTGCCCTGGACAACGAAGTTCGGTGCCGTACTCGTGACCACGGCCGGCCACTACCAGCTGCTGAGCCCAGGCGTGCTCACTACCTGCGGCGACCACCATGAGGGTGCCGCTGCTCGTTGCGGTCGAAACGGCGAGAAGGATCGATCCGATGCGGTGAACCATTCTTCCAAGGCCCCATCGAGATCACCGACGTACAACTCGTCGGCGCCCTTTTCTGCTTGGGGGGGACTGATACTGTCGATGGTGACGCGGAGATCGTGGGCCGCCGATCGAAGCTTGTCAATCGAATCACTCAATGCTCGCCATGTCTTTTCCGCCTCTCTTGTCAGTTAGCGCAACCATAGCAACGACGCTCGACTCGTGTGGTCCCCTCAAATACGTTGTGGCACATCTGGCATGAACTCAACCAAGCAGGCCGCTGAGGGCTTGTTCGACGTCGGCGGAGGCCAAGCGGTCGCGCTCCGCCCTCGTCAGCCAGTGGACCTCGGAGCCGCTGGCGCCGTCGGTGACGACCAGGACGTCATCGACGCGGTCGGCGACCTCGCGCACGTGGCTGATGATGGTGATGAGGCGGCCAGTCTCGGCGCGCTGTTCGAGCAGGTCGAGAGCGTCGGAGAGGCTGCTCGCGTCGAGGGAGCCGAAGCCCTCGTCGAGGAAGAGGGCGTCGACCCTGCTGCCGCCACGGCCGGCGAGTTCCACCATCGCCAAGGCGAAGGCGAGGCTCGCTTGGAACGACTCGCCGCCGGAGAGCGTTCGCGTGGATCGGGGCCTGCCGCTGTCCCGGTCGACGATCTCGAACTGGTCGTTGAAGCCGTACCGGCCGCCACTCATCTCGCCGAGGCGGACCGAGGCGATCCCCAGGAGGGCCTTCTGTCGGCGGCGGAGGAGATCCCCGATGAAGGTGCCGTCAGTGAGGCTGGCCTCGAGGAGCTTGAGAGCGTCCCGGAAGGCCGTGCCTTCCTTCAAGCGGCGGTCAAGCTCCTTCACGTAGGCGATCTCTGCCTGCGCCGCCTCGAGCTCCAGGTCAGCCTCCCTCGCTCGAGCCACGGCTTCGCCCAGCAGCACGTCGAGCCCGTTCACGTCGTCGGCGCCCGCGGCGGCGAGCACCTTGTTCAAGCGGGCGCGCTGCTTCCCCATCTCTTGCGTCGACTTCC
>CALMIW010000353.1 GCA_937864275.1 uncultured Dehalococcoidia bacterium | reverse complement strand
AAGGGGGGGGGCCCCCCCCCGCGGCCCCCTCCCCCCCCGCCGCCGGGGCGCGCCCAAACGTGGCTCCCCGCCAGGTCTTCAGCCGCTACCGCCACATCATCGACGAGGCGGTGGAGCTGGAGCGGCGCTGGGCATTCTGAACCGGGAGCGCGAGCGACCGGCCAACCGAACCTCCAGCGCAGCGAAGAGGTGAGTCCGGGCCCCCGGCTCTTTACACCGCCCTCGGCCACGGCAAATACTGCGCCCATGATGCGCGGACTTCGAAAGTACCTGAACGCAGCCCTCATCGGCTTCATCGCCACGCTCATCGTCTTCCTCTACTGGAAGCTCGATCGGAGCGAAATCACGCTCGGGATCGTCATCTCGCTCGGCGGCGCCGCCGTCGCCCTCGTTGCCTACATCCTCCTGGAGAAGAAGTTCGGCGGCTCCGAACCGGACCTCTACGACAAGGACGGCAACCTGGTCGACAAGGCCGGCAAGATCCTGCGGGCGAAATCCCAGCTCTAAGCGCTGTCGCAAGCCGCCCCATCCAGCCGACCGCCTGAGCCGGTTACCTCGTTCGCCCTGTATCGTTTCCACCTGATGACCGGCCGCGCACTGGCCTCCCCGCGAAGCGCTTTCGGCGCGCTCACCCCCCACCAGCAGGGGCTCGTGGCGGTGCTCGGCGCGGCCGTGCTCTGGAGTTCCGGCGGCCTCTTCATCAAGTGGGTCTCGCTCGATGCCCTCGGCGTCACCATGTGGCGGTCGCTGCTCGCCGGTATCGTCATGTGGGTCGTCGCCCGGCCGCCCATGCGCGCCCCCTGGAAGACCAGCAGGCTGACCTGGGGCATCGCCCTCAGCTACGCGCTGACGCTCGTGATGTTCGTCGCCGCCACCAAGCTCACCACCGCGGCGAGCGCCATCTTCCTCCAGTACACCGCGCCCCTCTACCTCCTCGTCACCGGCGCCATCTTCCTCGGCGAGCGCGCCACGAAGACCGACCTCGTCACCGTCGCGGTCGCCTTCGGCGGGATGGCGCTCTTCTTCGTCGGCAAGCTCGACACCGATGCGATGACCGGCAACGCCCTCGCCGCCGCCTCCGGAGTCACGCTCGCCGCCATGTTCACCCTCCTCCGCGCGCCCGGCTGCCGCGCCGAAACGCGCCCGGAGGCGATGGTCCTCGGCAACATCCTCCTCGTGGTCGGCCTCCTCGCCGTCAACCTCGGGCGCGGCACGAGCGCGCCGTTCACGCCGGACCTGGGCGACGTGGGCGGGCTCGTCTTCCTCGGCGTCGTCCAGATCGGCTTCGCCTACCTCCTCTTCGGCTTCGGCGTAGCCCACGTCCAGGCCCTGGAAGCCTCGCTCATCGGCATGCTCGAACCCGTCCTGAACCCGGTCTGGGTGTTCCTCTTCCTCGGCGAGACGCCCGGCTGGTGGGCTGTCCTTGGCGGGGCCATCATCGTCGCCGCGGTCGCCGCCCGCACCATCGCAACGGAGCGCGGCAGGGCCGACGCCAACACCACCCTCATCCCCGCCGACATATGACCGCCCCAACCGACCAGCGGCATCTCGTCGAGGTCTACCACGCGCTCGACGCCATGCACTCATGGCGGGGCTGGCACTGGTGGCCAGACGCCGCCCCGTTCGAGGTCTGCGTCGGCTGCATCCTCGTCCAGAACACCATGTGGACGAACGTCGAACGGGCAATCGACCGCCTCAAGGCGGCAAACGCCCTCTCCCCCGCCACGATGGCCGCCCTTGATCAACCCGCGCTCGAAGAACTCATCCGCCCTAGCGGGCAGTACAAACAGAAGGCGCTCAAGCTGCGCGCCTTCCTCGACCTGGCGGACCGCCACGGGGGATTTGCATCGCTCATGGCCATCGACGCCGGGGAGTTGCGGCCGATCCTCCTGGGCTGCTTCGGTATCGGCCCGGAAACCGCCGACGCGATGATCTGCTACGCATCCCGCCAGCCCGCCTTCGCCGCAGACGCCTACTCCATGCGGCTCTACAGCCGCCTCGGGCTCGGCCCGGTCGAATCGCGGGACTACCACACCTGGCAGCGCTGGGTCGTCGGCGGCCTCGGCGACGCAGCCCCGGGCGGTTGGGCCGCGCGCGACCTCCTCGCCCGCTACCACGCCCTCATCGTCATGCACTGCAAACACCTCTGCCTGAAGAACAGGCCGAAGTGCGGGGACTGCGCGCTCGAGGCGCGCTGTACGTTCGCCGGCGGTACGCTGGAACAATGAAGCGGCTCACCCTGAAAGCCGGCACCGCCATCCGCAAGCTCGCCTGGGAGGGCGAACGCCTCCGCTGGCGGCTGCTCCATCCGGTCATGGTCGGCGCCCGCGTCATCCTCATCCGCGATCGCGAGGTCCTGCTGATTCGCCACACCTACCGGGAAGGCTGGTTCTTCCCCGGCGGCGGAGTCGACAAAGGCGAATCCCTGGACGAAGCGGCGCGCCGCGAAGCCGAAGAGGAGGCCCACGCCACCCTCCGCGACGTCACCCTCCTCGGCGTCTACAGCAACTTCGAAGAAGGCAAGAGCGACCACGTCGCCATGTTCTACTCGCGCGACTTCGACCTCCGGCCGTTCACCCCGAACAACGAAATCGCCGACCGCAGGTGGTTCTCGCTCGACGCGCTTCCCGCCGAGATCACGCCGAGCGCGCGTGCCCGAATCGAGGAACTGGCCGCAGGCGGTCCCCCGCGCGCCGGAGCCTGGTGAGTGGACCGCGACGACCTGGAGGCCACCATCGCCGGCCTCCTGCGCGAGTACGGCGCCGCCCTCACCGGCCCGGTGGAACGCGTCCCCGACTCGGTGAGCAACGAGAACTACCGCGCGCCGACCACAGCCGGGCCGCTGTTTGTGAGGCGCCACCAGGAGCGGCGAACGTTCGATCGGCTCGAGCGCGAGCAGCAGGCCATCGCCTGGGCGGGAGCCAACGGGCTCCCGGTCGCGCGGCCGCTCAGCACGCCCGCCGGCGCAACCCTGCGCGAGGCCGGCGGCCGCTGGTGGTCCGTCTACCGCTGGCTCGATGGCTGGACCTTCCAGCGCGGGAGCATCTCGCCCGAAGAAGCCGCCCGCCTTGGCGCCATCCACGGAGCCACCCCCCGCGTCCTCGCGCGTCACCCGGCCGGCCGGCTCGCGCTCAATACGGAACTGGTCTGGGACACGCAGGCGTCGATCAACGCCCTCGCCGAGGTGGAACCGCACGTGAACGCTCGCGGGAATGACCTCGAGAAGCGTCTCGTCCGCCGGCAGTGCGAACTCCTCGAATCCGGCGCCGCCCGCCCGAG
>CALMIW010000352.1 GCA_937864275.1 uncultured Dehalococcoidia bacterium | reverse complement strand
ATTCTTCAGCCGCCATTCGCGCGGCGCCCCATCCTCACCCCAACGGATTTTGCCCATGACCAGGGTCGGCATCATGGAAACGGCCATCCGCGATGGCCATCAGTCGCTGCTGGCGACACGCATGCGCACCGAGGACATGATTCCTGCCCTCGAAGAAATGGACGCAATCGGCTACCACAGCATCGAATGCTGGGGCGGCGCCACCTTCGATACCTCCATGCGGTTCCTCAAGGAAGACCCCTGGGAGCGCCTCCGCGAAATCAAGAAGCGCCTCAAGAACACCCCCACCCAGATGCTCCTTCGCGGCCAGAACGCCGTCGGCTACCGCCACTACGCCGATGACGTCGTCCGCGAATTCTGCGAACGCTCCGTCGCCAACGGCATGGACATCTTCCGCATCTTCGATGCCCTCAACGACACCCGGAACCTGGAGACCGCCTTCGACGCCGTGAAGCGCGCCGGCGGCCACGTCCAGGGCACCATCTGCTACACCATCAGCCCCGTCCACACGGTCGACACCTTCGCGAAGCAGGCCGACACGATGGTCCAGATGGGCGCCGATTCGCTCTGCATCAAGGACATGGCCGGCCTCCTCAGCCCGATGATGGCGAAGGCCCTCGTCTCCCGCCTCAAGGCCGACCACCCCGGCATGCTCGTCCAGATGCACTGCCACGACACCTCCGGCTACTCCGAGATGGCCTACCTCATGGGCGTTCAGGCAGGCGCCGACGTCATCGACTGCGCGCTCAGCAGCCTCGCGGGCGGCACCAGCCAGCCCGCCACCGAAACCCTCGTCGCCGCGCTCGCCGAAGACCCGGACCACGCCACCGGCCTCGATCTCGAGAAACTCGGCAAGCTCTCGGAATACTTCCGCGGCGTCCGCAAGAAGTACTGGAAGTTCGAAAGCGGCCTCCTCGGCATCGACGCGGGCGTCCTCTCGCACCAGGTCCCCGGCGGCATGATTTCGAACCTCGTCGGCCAGCTCCGCGAACAGGGCGCCGAAGCCCGGCTCCCGGAAGTGCTCGCCGAGAACGCCCGCGTGCGCGCCGACCTCGGCTACCCGCCGCTCGTCACGCCGAGTTCGCAGATCGTCGGCACCCAGGCCGTCCTCAACGTCCTCACCGGCAAGCGCTACGGCAACGTGACCAAGGAAACCCGGAACCTGGCCAAGGGCGCCTACGGCGCGACCGCCAAGCCGATCGAAAACGACATCCTGGACCAGGTCCTCGGCGGCGAAGAACCCATCACCCATCGCCCCGCCGACGACCTCGCACCGGAAATGGCCGAAGCCACCGAGCAAATCGGCGAACTCGCCGAGAACGTCGATGACGTCCTCAGCTACGTGATGTTCCCCCAGCCCGCGAAGGAGTTCCTCCAGTGGCGCAAGGAAGGCGGCGGCCCCGAACGGGAACTCGTCGCCGCCATCGTCGGCGCGATGGTCATCGGTGAAAAGAAAGCCCAGGCCGCACCCGTCGCCATGCAGCAGGTCGTCGTCGCCAACGGCGAGGGCCAGGCGTGGCGCAACTTCGGCCGCATGCGGCAGATGCGGTAAGGAGACCGAACATGGCGAAAGTAACAATCGGCGGCCGAAGCTACGAAGTCGAAGTCCGCGGCGATACCGTCGTGGTCGATGGCCACGAGTACCCCGTGGCCGTGAAGTCCGATGCGGGCACCACCACGGTCACGGCCGGCGGCGTCCCCTACCGCGTCCAACGCCCCGCGGAGCGCGCCAGCGGCATGGCCGTCCAGGTCGACTACCGGCCGTTCACCTTCGAATACGAAGGGCGCCTCGGTGGAGGCCCAGCGCCGCGTGAGCGGAAAGTCTCCGAGTCCTCTGGCGGCGCCGGCGCAACGTCCCTCGTGAAGGGCGGCATCGCTGCCCAGATCGCCGGGCGCATCCTCAGTATCAAGGTCAAAGTCGGTGATACCGTCGCCAAGGGCGATGTCATCCTCCTTCTCGAAGCGATGAAGATGGAGAACGAGATCAAGTCCCCCACCGACGGCATCGTGAAGGACATCCCGGTTGCCGAAGGCCAGCGCGTCTCCGAGGGCCAGGTGCTGGCGGTCGTCGTCCTCGACTGATTCGCGAGCGGTCATTCACAAGCAAACAGGGCAGCCGGCCGGCTGCCCTGTTTCGTTTTCCGTCCGCCGCCCGCGGGTTTAGCCGCCGCGGATCGTCTTCAGCTGGTTGGCGTGGTCGACAAGATGCCCGCTCAGGATCGCCAGGATCCCGCCAATGGTCTGCTTCCCGAGCCGCGGGTTCTCGATC
>CALMIW010000351.1 GCA_937864275.1 uncultured Dehalococcoidia bacterium | reverse complement strand
CGGGAGTTCGGGGGGCGGCGCGTTCGGGCGGCCCCGCGGCCGCGCCGCCCCCCCCGCCCCACCCCCCACCCCCCACAAAGACGGCCAGCTCCTCGCCAACCCCCACGCTCACGCCCACGCCCGGGCCTGGACAGCCATCGAAGTCCCCGATCAAGCGGGCCACGCTCCAGATGGTTCCGGTCGAATAGGGCGGGATTCCGCCTGCCTGGCGGGGGCGCGCGAGGTGTCAGTACGCGCCGTTTGTTGGGGAACTCCCTGATATGTCGCCGGTAAAGGCAGGATTAGTATTCGGGGAACTTCCGGATCCCGGCGGGGAGGACGTCATCTACGACGCTGCCGCGATCCCAGGGGGCTTTGATGGGGGAGGGCGTGCCCGGCGGTCTCACTGCCGCCCGGGTACTCGACGCTGAGGCCGCACGGGCGGCGCTGGTGGAAGCCAGCACGGCCCGCGACCTGGACGCCACGCTTGCCCGCAGCGCGGAGATTCTTCTCCAGCGCTTCGGCGGCGATATGGCGCTGGTGAGCGTTGCCCGAAACGGCCGCACCACCTTCTGGGCCCCGGCTTCCGGCCCGCTCGCCACCGACGCCATCATCGTCACGCCCGAGACCTACCGCGACCCCGCCTTCATCGACCGCCTTCGCTCCGAGGGGCGCGGCCTCGTCGACGACCTGGGCCAGCTCACCGGGCGGCGCCGAAGCCAGGACGCCATCTTCTCGCGCGGCATCCGGAGCTCGATGTGGGCCGCCCTCCGCGACGAACAGGGCAGCCCCCTCGGCTTCGCCTTTGTCGGCTCTCTCGCCGTCGGCGCGTTCAGCGAGCAGGACCTGTGCGAACTCGAAGCGTTCGGCACTGGCCTCGCCTGGTTCGTGCGGCCGGCCATCCTCCTCGAAGAACAGGAGGCCGAGCGCACCATCCTCGAGGAAGAGGCGAACCTCCTGGCCGTCATGGCCGAAGCGGAGACTGAGGCCGACCTGCTCACTCGCGCCTGCGATGGCGTGCGCCGTGCGGTAGGGGCAGACCTTGCCATCCTCATGGTCGAAAACCCCGCGAGCGGTCCACCCTCGATGCTGAGTTCGCCTGCCGGCGCCCTCGCCGAGGAGCAGTGGTCAGAAGCGAGGGCGGCAATGGGCAACGGCAAGAACGGCTCGATGACTGCCCGCTCCAGGGAGCTCGGGGCGTTCACCGTCCCGAATCTCGCGGAGTCCGCGGAGACGCCGATCGAGGTCTTCATGCGCGACAGCCTGGGCATGCGCTCGCTGGCCGCTGCCAACCGGTCGCACCACTGGGGGGGCCTCGGCCTCGGGGTCGCCGCCTTGCGCCGGGAACCCGGCCCGTGGACCGAGGCCGAGCGTACCTTCCTCGCGCGCATCGCCCGCGTCCTCGAGATCAGCGTGGAACGCCTCCGGCGCGGCGTGATCGCCATCGACCACACGGTGAAGCTCGAACACCAGGCCGAGCGCCTCGCCACCGGCGCCGGGATGCTCGAAGCCCTCTCGGGCGCGAAGGACGTCGACGCCGCCTGCGACCTGATCAGCGCGAGCCTCCGGGAATTCTTCCGCGCCGACCACGTCGCCGTGGGCTTCGTCGACCTCGAGGCACGCATCAGGACGGTCCTCGGGTTCAGTTCGAGCATTCTCACGCGCGAACAATTCACGCCCCGGATTTCCGATAGCGACCTCGAAGCGTACCTGCACCTCGCCACGACGGACGCTGCCGAATACATCACCGATCTCGCGGCGCTGCCCGCGCTCAACGATGCCTCCAGGACCGTCTTCCGCCTCGGGATCCGGAGCGTCGTGCGGACCTCGTTCCGGCTCACCGATGGCACACTCGGCATCGTCACCGTAGCCAGCGCGGGCGTGGGCCAGTACGGCCCGGCCGAAGCCGAAACCCTCGTCGACCTTCTCCGGCCGGTGAGCGTGGCCATCGACCGGGTGCGCCTCGTGGCGAGAATGGCCTCGACGACCGCCGTCCTCGATACCAAAACCCGGATCCTTGCCGCCCTGATTCCCGGGGCAACGGCGGAGTCGGTCGGCTCGGTCTTCGTGGAGGAGACGCGGCGCCTGTTTGGCGCGGTCCATTCGGTCGCCGCCCTCTTCGCCGGCGCGGACGTGCGGATCGCCGGCATCGCCAGCGACATCGTCGAACGAGAACAAACGCGCAGGTTCCTCGCGGAAGACGAACGCGGCGCGGACTGGCGGCGCGTCCTCGAGGACGGAAAGCCGCAGGTGATCAAGGACCTCGCGGCCCTCGAACGCACGCCGGCGGAAGACTACCTCCTGAACGCGGGCATCCGCAGCCTCATGCGCGCCCCGATCGCCGATTCCGGCGGCAAGGTCCGGGGCATGGTCACCGCCGGTGCTCCCGGCGCGTTCACCTGGAACGAGACCGACCTGACCACCTTCATGGAGCTCGCCCAATCGCTCGGCCTCGTGTTCGAACGGACGCAACTGTACGAGGCAGCCGAAGAGCGCTCGGCGAAGGTCCAGGCGCTCACCCGGCTCCTCAGCACCCTCAACCTCCAGTCGTCGCCCGAAGAAGTTGCCCGGCTGTTCGCCCGCCAGGTGCGCGAATACCTCGGTGTCGATGCGGTCATGGTCCACGCTTTCGATCAGGCGACGGGCCAACGGGTCCGTGTGGCGTTCGACGCCCGCGCCGGCCGCGCCGTGACACCCGAACGGATTCCCCTGCAGGATTCGAACGGCTACCCGGGTATGCTCGAGCAGCCGAGTTCGCTGTTCAGCGCCACCCACGCCGCGGACGCCCCGGCCTGGCTCCGCGAAGCCGCGACGAACATGGGCTACGCCAGCGCCGCCTGCATGCGCCTCGACGCCGCGGGCGAAACAATGGGCATGATCGCCGCCGGCAGCGTCGACCCCGCCGGCATCGGCAGCAACGAGCTCGAAATCCTCGCAGCCATCGCGCCGCCACTGGGCATGGTGCTCGAGCGCGCCCGCGCCGTGACCAGCCTGCGCCTCCAAACGCAGCGCACCCAGGCCGTGCTCGACATCCTCGCCGCGCTTGGCCCCGCCGAATCCATCGACCTGATTGCCGGGCCCGTCGCTAATGCCCTGCGCATCATGTGCGGCGCCGACCACTGCACGGTCAACACCATCGAAGGCGGCGTGGTCACCGTTGCCGGTATCGACTCCAGCCTCTCCCACCACGTTCCCGGGCATACCGCCACGCTGGAAGCGGTCTGGGGCGCCGCCGGGGCGCTGCCCCCGGCCATCCAGGTCGTCACCGACCTCGCCGAACTCGGCGACTTGCCCGAGATGAGCCGCGAAGCGCGAGACTTCGGCCTCCGTTCGCTCATGCGCGTGCTCATCGGCACGCCAAACGACCCGCTCGGCGTAGTTACGGTCGGCTCGCGACAGCCGGGCCGATTCAGCGAGTTCGATGCCCGCCAGCTCGCCCAGATCGTCCAGCCCCTCGCCGTCACCGCGCGGTACTTCCGCAGCCGCCGGGAAACGGCCCAGAGGACGGAGCGGCTGGAGACCACCAACCGCATCCTCACCCGGCTGAGCGCCGGCGGGACGCCCGAGCACCTCGCGCGCGGCTTCCTCGCCGAATGCCGGCAACTCTTCGGCTCGCGCCACGCCCTCGCCGTCCAGTTCGACGAGGAATCCCACCCCGGCCGCCTCCTCGCCATCGACACCGACTTCTCGGCCGCCGCCGCGCTGCCCAACGACTTCCGCCTGGAAGAGATGCACACGGCCCGGATGCTGCGCCAGCCCACGCCCCAGCTGGTGGTCGATTCGCGCACCGAAGCCGCGCCAAACGTC
>CALMIW010000350.1 GCA_937864275.1 uncultured Dehalococcoidia bacterium | reverse complement strand
GGGGTTTGGCGGGGTTTCCGGCTTCAACCGCGGGAGTCTGCTGGTCGCCATTGTTGGCGCGCTGGTTGTCCTGTTCATCTGGAGAAAGGTCGGCGGGCGGTAGCTGTTCGGAAGGTCGTCAGGCGACGCGATGTGGGGCGGCTTCGGGTGCCGGTCCGGCTGACCGCGAACGCAGCGCGAGGAGTTGGGGCCGCGAGCCGAACACGGCAGCGATGAGCCCGAGCGCCGCGAACCCCAGCGCCGGCACCAGGAAGGCGAGGCCAAGTTGCTGGCCGGCGATGCCGATGGGCGCGATGCACAGGTTCGCGAAGCCGATCGTGAACGGGAACAGCCCCATCACGCGGCCGCGCACGTCATCCGCGACGGTGTGCTGGACGATGGTCGCTGCCACCAGCGAGGTAGCGGTGAACCCGAACCCGAACATAAAGTCGAACGCGGCCGTCAGCGGGATGCTGCGCGAGAGGCCGAAGCCGACCACGCCGACACCGAACACCAGGGTGACGATCCCGAGGGTGTCGCCGCGCATGGTGAGCCACCGATAGCGCGCGAGGAAGAACGAGCCCGCTAGCGCGCCCATTCCCCACGTCATCCCCATGAACCCGACCTCCGCCGTACTGAAGTCGAGCACTTCGATCATGAACACGGGCCCGAGGGGCGTCGCGACCGGCATGCCGGCGAGTTGGACCACGACGACAACGGCGAGAACGCCGGAAATCGCGGCGCTCGCCCGCACGTAGCGCATCCCCTCGCGGATGTTCGCCAGCATCCCGATGTCCCGCCGGCCGCCACCCACGCTCGAGTAGCGCAGGGCGGCGATCATCGGGAGGATCGCCGCCCAGACGAGCAGGGAGCCGGCGTAGACCTGGCCTGGTTCGAAGACGGCGTTGAGCACGCCAACTAGCGAGAGCGAGACCGGCATCGTCACCTGGCTCACGACCATCGACAGGCTCATCGCGCTCGCGAGGTTCTCCATGCCCACGACGGAGGGCATGCTGGCGCTCCTCGCCGGCCCATCGATGGACATCACGCCGGAAGCCGCGAAGGTGCAGACGGCGACCGCCGCGACGGTCCAGAGGCCGAACGGGCTGGTGAGCATCAGGAAGGCGACCGCGCCGTGGGCCGCCAGCGAGGCGGATTCCGTCACGAGAAGGACGCGGCGGCGTTCGAACCGGTCGGCGATGGCGCCGCCGATGAGGCTGAAGAGGACCATCGCCAGCCCCCGGCTTGCGGCGATGAGCGAGGTGGAGAGTGCTGCGTGGTCCGGGTACTTCGCCTGGAGCCAGAAGACCTGGGTGAGGAATTGAAAGGGCGCCGCGAGTTGGACCAGTGCGAGCCCGCCGAGCAGCAGCCGGTAGTCGCGAAAGGTGAGTGGCCTGAGTGCAGGGCGTTCCAGGAGCTTTGAACGCATCCCAGCACTATCGCCGCCCGGCGGCCGGGGCGAGATGACCCGCATCATAGGTTCCCTGCCCGCGGGACGCGGCCCGGTCCCCGGCGCTATGCTTCGCCCGCAACGCGCATCCGTCCAGAGAGGCGGCCGCGACCTGATGGCGCAACGCGCAGGAGGCCCACGGTGACGTACGACCACATCCTTTACGAGACCGACGAACGGCTGGCGTTCATCACGCTGAACCGGCCGGAGAAGCTGAACGCGCTCTCCAACGACCTCCGCGGGGAGTTGTTCCATGCGCTCAAGGAGGCGGAGGCCGACCGTTCCGTCGGCGTCATCGTGCTGCGCGCGAACGGCCGGGCGTTTAGCGCCGGATACGACCTCTCCCCGTCACGGGCGGCGAGGGAAGGCTCCACCTTCGTGCACCCGCGCTCCGGCCTGCCGGACACGGGCACGACGCACCCGGCCCACTACGACTGGTCGCGCCACGTGCTCCTCGGCAACTGGATCATCTGGGAGCTGGCGAAGCCGGTGGTTGCCCAGATCCAGGGCTACTGCCTCGCCGGCGGGACCGAGCTCGCGACCTTCTGCGATTTCCGGATCGTCGCCGAAGACGCCCAGGTCGGTTACCCGCCCGTGCGGGCGATGGGGACGATGGACATCATGTGGGCGCCGTGGCACCTGCCGATGACCAAGGCGCGCGAGTTCGCCTATGTCGGCGACTCCTTCTCCGGGCGGGACATGGCCGAGATGGGCTGGGCCACCTATGCGGTGCCGCCGGCGGAGCTGGGCGCCTTCACCGAGCGGTTCGCCCGGCGGATGGCGAACATCGACAACGACATGCTGATGTACTCGAAGCGGTCGGTGAACCGCCAGTACGAAGCGATGGGCATCCGCACCGGACTCATGTCCGGGACCGACGTGGAGGCGATGAGCAAGCACCGCCCGGCGGCGCAGGAATGGAACCGCCGCCTGCGCGACGAAGGCCTGAAGGCCGCGCTCGAATGGCGCGACGGACCATTCCGCGACTTCCGGGGCGCGCGGGCCACTGCGCCGGCGAACCGGCCAGTCGCCGGCACCGAAAGCTGAGCCCAGGCGCTACGCGCGGGAGCGCAACCCGTAGATCGAGGTGTGCTCGACCTTTGCGAGGAGGCGGCCGCCAGCGTCCGAGACGCGGACCGTGAATGCGACGTACTTGTCGCCGTTGCGCTCGAAGGTCCGCACGATCTCGCCGGAGACCGTGGCGAGGACCCCTTCATCCGGGCAGGAGTAGACCTCCATCTCTGACGCCGTGTGCACCCCGGCTTCGTAGTGGAACGTGCCGTGTAAGCCGCGCGTACACGCCGAGGTACATGCCCGGGGGCACCGTGAGCACGCCGTTGTGGACGTATGGCTCCATGGGTTCGCCGCTGCGCGCGAGGTACTGCTCGATTGCCGCGCGGTCGTAGGCGACCTGGTACGTGTTCAGGACGGTGCCCGCCTGGGCATTCTGTTCGTTCATCTCCGGCAGGTTCATCGGTCCGTGCTCCTCACGCTGGCGACCGCGGCTCAGATGCGGCAGGCCGCCCGGGCGAAGGCGGCGACCGAGCCATCTGCGTCCGTGACGGTCAGATCGACGCTGACGGTGTTGCCGTTTGCCGCGGAGGGCGCTTCGACAACTACGCCGTTCACGACGACGTCGGCCCCTTCGTAGATGGGGCGCCGGAGGCGCCCGTTGAACGTCGAGTTGCTCTGCCAGCGCTCCCCGAAGGTGGCCTGCATCAGCCGGCTCATGTAGCCGAGCACGGTCACGCCCGGCACGAGACCGCCGCGGTAGCCCATCGCGCGCGCCTTCTCGTCGTCGTGGATGCTGCCCTTCGAATCGGCGGCGGTGTTGAGGGGGCGGATGGTGATCGGCGCGAGTTTCGTTTCGACCTCGGTCGGTATCGGCAACGGCGTCCCTCCGGAGGAGCTAACGGTACGTCCCGCGATCCTCGGGAGTCCGAAGGTCTCGCGCAATGCCGAAAACGCGGCCGTGGCTTGCCGGGAGAGCGGCCCGCTCCCGAGAATTGCGACGGCCCGGCGGACCCTTGAGGATGCCGCCCGTGCGAGGAGACCGAAATGGACGACCGTGTCGAGTACGAAACACGGGATGAGGGCCGCGTCGCGCTCATTTCGATGGCCCGTCCCCGCTACCGGAACCCGCTCAGCCCACAAATGAGGCGTTCGAGGATGCCGACCGCGACCCGGAGGTGCGGGTCATCATCCTGCGCGGTCTCGGTCCGCACTTTTCGGCCGGGCACGACCTCGGTTCGCCGGACATCGTCGCGCTCCGGGCCGAGCGCGAGGGCGAAACCATGGGCAGCCGCTACCCGCGCACCCGGGGCATTGACGTGGAGCCGCACCTGCGATTCCGCAACATCGGCAAACCGACGATCGCGATGGTCCACGGGCAGTGCGTCTACGCCTCGTGGATGCTCGCATCGGCGATGGACCTGGTGTTCGCGGCAGAGGACGCCACGTTCCTGGCGACGAACTTCGCCTACTTCTCGGTGCCGTGGGATATCGGCGCGCGGCGCGCCAAGCACCTGATGTTCGAGGGCCGTTTCATCGACGCGCGCACGGCAGAGGCGTACGGCTTCGTGCAGGCGGTGTACCCGCCCGAGAAGCTGGAAGAAGAGACGCTCGCCTACGCCAGGCGCGTTGCCGAGAACGACCCGTTCCAGCTCCGGATGATGAAGCACTCCATCAACCAGATGCAGGAGATCCAGGGCTTCACGCCGCACATCATGTCGTCGTTTTCCGACCGCATGGTGCGGGCCGCGAACACCGAAACGCCAATCACCGTCGCCAACGACGAGCCTGGCAAGCGCCGGCTCTACATCAGCGTGGAGCGGGCGAAGGCGCGGGAATAGGCGCGGAGAGGGCTCACGGCAGGACCGTGAGCCTCCCGCTGTCGCTGCGCCCGAAGGTCTCCGGGAAGTAGGTCTCCTCGGCGTGGGCGGGAGCGACGAAGAAGTCGCCCGGGGTGGTGGCGCGGGCGTAGTAGGTGTACTCGTACACGCCCTTCGGGAGGTTGCCGGCGATGAGGACGGTGCGGTCGTCGCGGGTCTCGGTGAACTGCCATGGGCTCCAGTACCAGCGGAACCAGGGCGCCATGTAGCCGCCCTGTTTCGCCGTCGCCGCCTTCAGGCGCTCGGCTTCGAGCTGCGCCTTGAGCGCCGGGTCGATGGTTTGCAGCCGCGTGTCGACCGGTTCGAGGCCCGCGGGCAGCAGGTCCTCGACCACGACATAATGACGATCGGCAGGGACGAGCACGGTGAGCGTCACGCGGACCGTGTCGCCGAGCTTCACCTCGGTCACCGCGGTCTCAGGCGAATCGAGCAGCGAGTAGCGGTGGCTGATGGCGAAGCCCCGGTTGAGCGCTTCGACATCGGTCGCCGGTGTCAGATAGCGAAGGTTGACGGTGTAGTAGAGCGGGCCGGGCAGGTCGAAATCGCGAAGGAAGGCGATCACGCTCGACTCACCCGCCTTGAAGTCGGTCAGCGGCACGGTTGCTCTGGCGTCCTTCAACGGTTCGCCCTTGCGGACGGCCCCCTCGAGCAGTGTGCGGTCGCCGGCGAGGACCTCGTAGGCGAAGTCACCGGAGAGCTCGCCGGTTTCCACGGCGTAGGACGTGAGCGTGTTGACGGCCAGCGCCCGCTCGACCGGCGACGTCCAGCGCTGGGCGCCGCGGGCGACCACGAGCCATCGCACCGACTGTGCCAGCAGCGGCTGTTCCGGTTCGACGCGGACGAGGGCGAGCCCGACGAGCGCTGTGGTCGCGGTGTTCGTCATGAACGAGCCGCGGACCGGATCGTCCTCCCAGTGGTTGCCGTTCGCACTCGGGATGGTGTCGGCGGCGATGTCGTTCAGGAGCGCGCGCACCTGGGCGTCGCTGCCATCCACGCCGAGGTCGTCCAGGGCGAGGACGAGGTAGGCGCGGCCCCAGTTGGTGAGTTGCGAGCGGTACTGCTCGAACAGTGCGCGCGCCGGCGTGATGGCGCTCGAACTGGAGCCCGACGCCGCGGCGATGGCTGCGAGCATCAAGGCCTTCTGGTTGGGATCGGCGGGGTAGAGCACATCGGCGGTCCGGTTGATGTAGACCGAGAGGTAGCTGTTCGCCCGTTCCAGGCCGGTGGTATCGAACGTGTAGCCGTCGCGCCGCGCTTCGCCGAGGGCGAAGAGCACGAGGGCCGTCACGTTCGGGTCGGATGTGCAGCGCGGGTCGTTGCACCACGGCCAGCCGCCATCTCCGCGCTGGGCCGAGATGAGCCCGGCGAGGTCGCTCTCGATGCGGCCCTTGCGGCCGTTGTCCTGGCCGGCGGACTTCTCGGCGCCGGCAACGCCGAGGGTCGCGATCAGTCGGCTCGCGCGGTACATGTTGTCTTCGAACGGCCACGGCCTCAGCTCGTGGAGCTCTTCGGCCATCGATCCGGCCAACGCGGATTGGACGCTGACTTCCAGCTTGCCGTTCTTCAGGATGGCGAAGGGCGGCAGGTAGAGTGCCTCGAGGCCCGCTTCGGCGGTGACGATGCCGCCGGTCGCGGTCGTTTCAGGTGTCACATCGAGGTGGACCGGGAACTCCTGGGTGACGGCGTCCTGGAGCCCGCCGCCGCTGGCCCTGAAGGTGACCTTCGCCGTGCCATCGGCTTCCACCGTGGCCGGCCAGCCGAGCATCGCCGATGCGCCGGGAGCCACCGTGACCTTCTTCGAACCGCCGGCGGCGAGTTCGATGCCTTCGACTTCCGCGGAGACCGTGAGGTCGACGGACTTCTGTGTGGCGTTCCGCACGAGGGTTCGGAGTTCGACGCTGTCGCCGACGCGGAGGAACCGCGGGAGGGCGGGGCGCAGGAGGAGTGGTTGCGTGGAGACAAGCTCGTTCTGACCCTCGCCGACCATCGTGTCGCCGCTCACGGCGCGCACCTGCATGCGCCACGTCGTCAGGTTGTCGGGCATCTTCACTTCGACTGAGGCGGTCCCGTCGGCGTTTGTGACGAGCTGGGCTTTCCAGTAGGCGGAATTGCGGAAGTCTTGGCGGAGGCGGTCGTCTTCGAGGCCGCCGCCACCCTTGCCGCCCCGCGCCGGCTCGGCGATCACGTCGTTCGAGCGGTCGACCGAGACGGCCATGGAGGACGCCGTGGTGATCGAGAGGCCGCGCTCGAACCAGAAGGCCTTCAGGCCGTCAGGCCCGCGCTCCTGCTCCAGCGCCAGGAGGGCTTTGTCGACGACGGAGACCGAAACCTCGGCCTGGACGCCGCGCCCGCTGGAATCGGTGACCTTGATGTCGTACTTCACCGTCTCTCCCGGTTCGGCCTGGTCGCGGTCTGGGCGGATGGAGACGTCCAGGCGTCGCGTCGCGGTGGAGACGCTCAGCGCCGCGTAGCCGACTTTGTAGCGCGGTACCGGGTCTTCCTCCGTCGGCGGCCGGTAGAGCACCGTGGAGACGTAGATGTTCGGGACCGAGCGATCGGTGATCGGGATGGCGAGCCGTTCGCTGTTCGTCGGGAAGGAGCGCAACTCGCGGGTGATGACCTTGCCCCGTTCGACCGTGACGAGGCCGCTGGCGGCTTCGAACGGCGCGGGCACGAGGATCTCGGCCGTTTCGCCGACGGAGTAGCTGTCTTTGTCGGCGACGAGCGCGATCGCGTCGTCGTTCGTGACTCGCCAGCTCGCGTACTCCGTCCCCGCGACCCAGAGGTATGTCGCCGAACGCGCCGTGCGCCCGGCCGAGTCCGTTGCCTCGGCAACGAGCCGGAGGGTGCCGGGCTTCGCCGGTGTGTACGAGACGGTCGCTTCGCCGTCGGCGCCGGAGGTGGCGGGAAGCGTCGCAACGAGGGTGTCGACGGGCTCGCTCGTGTAACGGCGGGCGCCGTCGGCGGTCTGGGTCTTGGTGGTGATCCACTTGCGTTCGTACCCGCGCACGATGATTGGCTGGCCCGCCCTGG
>CALMIW010000349.1 GCA_937864275.1 uncultured Dehalococcoidia bacterium | reverse complement strand
CAATCTCCAGCAGCGGCAATGGGCAGCCCGGGAGTCACCGGACCCACGCGGCAGGCACTGCCCGACTTCCGCGTCATCTCGATCCGCAGGGTCTTCGTGACGAAGGTCTGGGTCGTGTCCGAACACTCGGCCTCTCCTTCGATCTCGGCGAGCATTCCCACGCCGCCTTTCCAGTTCACGGTGCAGCGGAGTCCTTCGATGGTGTCCCGGCAGACGTTGGAGGCGCCGGTGTCCGTCGGGATGGAGAGCCTGCCGACCGTGACGACGTCCGACATCTCTATTTGCTGGCCGGTTGCCCGGTCGATAACCCAATCGGCCGGGAACGTCTCCCGTGCGATGAGCAGGCGGCCGTCGTTCTCGAGCCTCGCCTGGAGTTGCCGCCCGCTCCCGTCGTACGCGCGCAGGAAGAAGCCCGGCGTCATCGACCCGAACTGGGAACTGACTTCCGCCACTGGCCCCACCGATGCTGTCAGGCTGCGCAGCCGCGTCGACTGGTTCCCGGCGGTCACCTGAAGTTCCACCTGCCGCTCATTGAGCGTGCCGCGCAGGCGCAGCTGTCCGCGCGCGCCGCCCACCCGCGCCCATTGCACGAATTCGTTCGCCGAGAGGAACGCCGTTTCGGTCAGTGCGACCGCGGTCAGCCCCGGCCGGTTCTCAACGTCGCCCACGCGATCGGCGGCGGAGGTGCCGAGACTCACGAAGACGCCGGCATCGTCGAACGCCAGCCCGTCCACCTGGATCGCCGCTGCCGGCTTCGGCGTCGGACGCGGCGTCGGGCTCGCGCTCGTGCGGGCCGGCGCGATCTCCTCTTCGTCTCCGACAACCAGGTTCGCGATGACCAGCAGGAGCGCGACTGCGGCGACCACGGCTCCGATGATCGCCGCCGGTCTCCGCCACTTCCTGGCGCGCCGCATCGGCCGCGAGGGGTCGAGCAGCCGGTTGAACTCGGCGTCTCCAAGCTTTCCGCGAAGGTCCGCCTTGCGAGCCCGGACTTCGCCCGTCGTGATGCCCAGTCGCACGCCGATCTCTGCGTCATGCAGGCCTTCACGCAGGAGCCGGATGAAAAAGTCGTCGGAGGCGCGGCGCGGATCACTCACGGTGAGCCGTACGTTACCGTCTCGAATCGCGTGACGCGTCAGGCCTTCTTTACGTCGAAGTGCTGCCGCAACGCCCCGGCATTCTCGCCGACTTTCCGTATCGCTTCCGCGATCTCTCCCATGAGCGCCGGTGAGTCCTCGTAGTAATTGCCGCTCACCTGGAACTCGACCTTCGCCATGCTTTCCGCCACCGGGCAGTCGCCCTTGCGGTACACCACTGGCTCTTCCGCGATGCTCCACGGATAGCCGCGCCCGAAGTAATCGTGGTTCTGGAAACGCGGCCGCAGGTAGAGCGGCACCCGGACGTAGACGTTCGCCTGCACGCCTTCTGCCTTCAGCGCCTCGACGAACTCATCGCGCGACAGCGGGATCACTCCCGGCTGATAGGTAAAGGGGATGTTGTAGTACGCGTGCCGGTCGGTCTCGAGCAGCGGTTCGGGAACGCGGACGTAGGGCACGTCGCGGACCTGGTCGTAGAGGTCCCGGGCGTTGCGTCCGCGCGCGAGCGTCCACTTCTCCAGGTACTTCAACTGGGAGTTCGCCATCGCCGCCGACATGCTGTGCATCCGGTAGTTGAAGGCGAGGCTATCGATCTTCTCGCGGAACTCCGGCAGCTCCAGCTCCGCGTAGAGCCGTTGCGGGTGAGTGCCCATGCTCATCGCCCGCTCATAGACCTCGCGGTCATCGCACAACAGGATCCCGCCCTCGCCGCCGGTCAGGTTCTTCGATGCCTGGAGCGAGAACGCACTCGCGGTGCCCCACGATCCGAGCATCCAGCCGGCGTGCTTCCCGCCGTGTGCCTGCGCGCAATCCTCGATGACCGCGAGGTTGTGTTTCTTCGCGACCGCCATGATCCGTGTCATGTCGGCCGGGAAACCGAAGATATGGACGACCACGATCGCTTTCGTCCGCGGCGTGATTCGCTCTTCGATCGAGGCTGGGTCGAGCGTGAATGTCTTCGCGTCGATGTCGGCGAAGATCGGGATGGCCAGGTTCTGGAGGATGCAGCTGACCGAAGCTCCCCAGGTGAACGGCGAGGCGATGACCTCGTCGCCGGGGAGCACGCCCGCCCCGTGGAGCGCCAGCATGAGCGCGGCCGTGCCCCCGTTCACGGCGAGGCCGTACTTGCGGCCGTGCATCGCCGCGAACGCGCGCTCGAAATCCCCCTGGGTGCCTTCGGCGCCGACCGGGCAGAGCGTCTCCTGCGTGATGACGCGCGTGATCTCCGCGAGCGTCTCCTGGTCGACAAGCGGCCAGGGCGGTGCCTCGGCGGAAACGGCGGGGGTGCCGCCCAGCAGGGCGGCTTGCGCTGGCATGGCGCGGAGTATCGGCAGCGCCGCGAGTGCCGGCAACTCCCGGCCCGTTAG
>CALMIW010000348.1 GCA_937864275.1 uncultured Dehalococcoidia bacterium | reverse complement strand
ACGAGAAGCCCGAAGCCGCCCGCCGGGTGGTGGTGCGCCAGGCGGGCCATACGCCGCGCCCAGCCGGGCCGGGCCGGCACGTACGCCCAGTCGAACCCCGAGGTTGAAGCCGTTTGCGTCGCCATCAGGAGTACTTCACGCGCGGGTCGATGAGGGCATAGGACAGGTCGATCAACAGGTTCATCGTCATGATCACCACGGCGCTGTACAGCACGAGGAATTGGACCACCGGGAAGTCCGAAGTCGCGGCTGAGACCAGGAAGAACTGGCCGAGGCCGTTGATGGAGAACACCTGCTCCAGGATCAGCGAGCCGAAGAAGAGCGCCGTCACGTGTCCTCCGAGCAGTGTGACGATCGGGATCAGCGAGTTGCGAAGACCGTGGGCAACCACAACGTCGCGCCCGGCGAGGCCCTTGGCCCTCGCCGTCCGCATGTAGTCCTGGCGGAACACCTCCAGGAGGGTGGACCGGGTCAGCCTCATCATGCCGGCCGCCCCGCCGATCCCCAGGAGGATCGTCGGGGGCAGGTAGAGGCGCAGGTTCGTCCACGGGTCTTCGAAGAACGAAACGTGGCCGCCAACGGGCGGCGAGTAGTTCCACCAGATGGAGGGCAGGACGATGAGCAGGATGAGCAGGAAGAAGTCCGGGATCGACTGGCCGAAGACGGCGAACACCCGGAACCCGTAGTCCACCGGCGAGTTCTGTCTCACCGCGGTTATCACCCCGAAGGTGATGCCGAAGATCGTGCTGAATCCCACCGAGAGAAGAAGGATCTCCAGGTTCACCGGCCAGCGCCGCTGGATTTCCGGCCAGACGGGCTGGCCGCTCCGGAAGGTCTCGCCCAGGTCGCCGCGGAGGACATCGCCAATCCAGACGACGAACTGCTCGAGGACAGGCTTATCCAGGCCGAGCTCGGCCCGGATAGCCTCCTCCTGTTCCTTGGTCGTGTTCTGGTTCGTGTACTGCGTCACCGGGTCCGTCGCGAACGGAAGCCGCAACGTGAAAAACGTCAGTATCGAGACCACCGCCACGATGAGCGGCACATAGGAAAGCCGGCGAAGGGCGTATTGGCGCATGCTAGGCGTCAGCCCTTATCGACGTAGACTTTGCCGTTGAAGAGCCCGTAGCTTCCGCGGCCCACGACACGGCCCTTCACGTAGGCCCAGGTTGCGTCGTTGGTGACGCGGATGATGGTCGGGATGAAGGGTGCGGCCTTTTCGAAGGCGCGCTTCTGGAGCGCCTGCACGGCGGCGCGCCGCTCCTTGTCGTCCAGGATCTCCTTCTGCTTCGTGACCAGCCCATCGAGCTCGTCGTCCACGTCCCCGGCCCGGTTGGGGCGGCCGCCGATGGTCTTGCCGTAGGCGCCGATGTACGAACTCGGGTCGTCGTAGGCGAGCGTCGGGTAGGTGATGAAGCTGTCGTAGTCCGATCCGTAGAGCGACTGAGAAAGCCACTTGCCGAAGTCCTCGCCGATGAGCTTGATCTTCAGGCCGAGGTTCGTCTCCAGCTGGGACTTCACGATCTGGGCGAACTGCTGGTAGGGGTCGCCCGGGACGATGTACTTGATCGAGTATTCCTTGGACGTGTCGAAGCCGGACTGGGTCAGGAGCTGCTTCGCCTGGGCGACGTCGCTCTTGCCGTAGGTGGCCTCGATGTCGGCGGCGCTGAGGGACTCGCCGAAGGCCGGCGGCACCGGGCCGCTCATCTTGCCTTCCCCGAGCGCCATCAGGGTGATCATCTCCTTGCGGTCGAGCGCGAGGTAGATGGCACGCCGGACGCGCTCGTCGGCGAAGGCGCCGTCGCCACGGGTCTGCACGAGCCAGACGGCCCGGGAGTCGACGGAATCGACCACGATGTCCTTGCCGTGCTTCTTCTCCAGGTCTTCCCGTTCGAGCTTATTCGTCAGCGCAAGGGTATCGATCTCCTTGGCCGAGAACGCCGCGAGGGCCGCAGCCTGCTCCTGGATCAGTTTGTAATTCTGGTTCGCCAGGTATGGTTCGCCGCTCACTCGCCACTTCTCGTGCCGCTTAAGCTTGAAATTCGCGCCGTTTTCATGGCTGACGAACTGGAAGCGGCCGCTCCCCACCAGGTCCTTGTCCATGAAGGTCGGGTCCTTCGCGATCTCCTCCGGGAGGATCGAACTCGCGATCGGGCTGCCGCCGTTCGTGGAGGAGAAGCCCCAGGCATCCACTTTCTTGAGGATGAAGTTGACGGTCTTGTCGTCCGGGGTCTCGATGTGGTCGAAGATCTGGGTCCACCATGAGCTGTTCGAGATCTTCGTCTGCTTGGCGGCGCTTTCCAGGCTCGCCTTCACGTCGGAGGCCTTGACGGCCCGGCCATTCGCCGGGGCCTTGTCGTGGAACACCGAGTCCTGGAGTTTGACAGTGAAGTGGAGCGGGTCCTGCTGTTCGATGCTGGCGGCGAGGAAGTTCTCGCGAATGCCGGTATCGAGAGGCGTGTACCAGAGGTGGTCGAAGATGGTGAAGCCCCAGAGGAGGCCGCTATCGAGCCCGGAGTACGGGTTGATCGAGGCGTAGATCGCGCCCTGGCGCAGGTTGAGCGTCCCGTCCTTCTTGATGACTTCGCCCGCGGCGGTTGGGGTTGGGGGCGTCTGCGTGCCGGGATTCACACCAGGGCCGCTGGTTTCGCCGCCGCCGTTGCCGTTTTCGTCGTCGTCATCGTCGCCACATCCGGCGAGAGCCCACGCGCTTGCCCCAAGTGCCACAGTGCCGGCGCCGCCCAGTACGCGGCGGCGCGCCACGCGCCGAGTCCAGTAGTTGTCCCGTTCCATTGCCCTTTACCCCTCCGTGCCGAGCACCATTCGGAATTGCTGCTGTATACGCCCGCCCCGCGAGGAGCGTCAATAGCGCCTATCGATTCGGACGATACATCCTGAAATGTGTACGCTGCCGGGATTCTCTGTGGTTTTGGGGTCGGCGAGGGGCGCTCGGGACGAGATTCCCTGGGCGAAGCCCCGGCCACAGAGCCACACCGTGGCCGGGTGCTTTGCCCCATCGCCCAGGTATCGAAACCCACCTGAGAGTCTCAGGAAGCCTTCGCCAGGGGCGAGGGCTTCCTGGTCTCGTGGAGGATTCGACAAATTGGGTGACGGGCGCACGACAGGAAGGTACGTCGAGGCGCCAGTCGCTCCCGAACAAAGCAGGCGAATCGCCCTCACGGCCGCTTAAACAGCCGTGTTTATTCGGGAGCGCTGAATCTATTGCGACGTGCTACGCTTTGTCAAGAGTTCGGCCAGGGGGAGGCTGCAGCCATGGCAGAAGAAGTGGGCCTGCGCGGCTACCGCGTCCAGGACCCCGCACGGACGCAAGCGCGCCGGCGGGAGATCATGCTCGCCATGGCCGAGGTCATCATCGAGAAGAGCTACGCCTCCGCCACACTCGAGGACGTCGCCACCCACATGGGCACCAGCCGCGCCGTCATCTACTACCAGTTCCGCAGCAAGGAAGACCTCTACGCCGAGATCGTGGTGGAAGCTGTCTCCCGCGCGACCGAGCGGCTCGAAGCGATCCTGGAGCGCGGGCTTCCCCCGGAGCAGGCGCTCTACGCGGCGATTGAAGACCTCATCGAAGTCGGCATGGAACCGCTCAACCGGAGCACGCTGCTGACGGGACGGCCGAAGGCCCTCTCGTCCGATGCCCGTGCCCGCATCAAGTTCGCCGACCGTGCCTACGAACGGCTCCTCACGGGCATCCTCCTCGACGGCATCGCTTCCGGCGTCTTCACCGACCGGGACCCGCGCTTCCTGCGCTACACCTTGATGTTCGCGGTAAACGGGAACTTCATCTGGCGGCGGCCCGAGGGCCCCCTGAAGGCCGACTACATCCTCAAAGAATCGCCCCGGATGCTGCTCAACTCGGTCCTCGCCCACCCGTGCGACTACCACGCGCACGGCGATACGCCGGCCGCAAAGTCTCTCACCCCCTGACGACGATTACCCATCCGGCCCGGGCGCGATTGCCGCGGGTAGGGCGGTGCGCTAGATTGGCCAGCGTCCCTTCATGCAACGGACGAAATTCATCATCGCGAGGTGACGCATGCCCAGGCGTCTAGCGGTTTCGGTTGGTTTCGGCGGCAGCCCGGAACAGAACAAGGAAGTCATCAGCCGGATCAAGGTCGCGGAGGAGGTCGGCGTCGAAGCCGTCTTCACCGCCGAAACGTGGGGACGCGACCAGTTCTCGCTCCTGACCCAGATCGCGCTCCAGACGAGCAAGATCAAGCTCGGCACCGGGATCGCGCCGGTCTTCGGCCGCTCCCCGGGCGTGCTCGCCATGACGGCGGCCACACTGGACGAACTTTCCGGCGGGCGCGTAGTACTCGGCCTCGGCACCTCGGGCGACCGCGTCATCGAACACTGGCACGGCGACAAGTTCTCCAAGCCGATCCAGCGGACCAAGGAATACATCGAGATCATCAACATGATCGTGAGCGGCGAGAAGCTGTTCTACGATGGCCAGATCTTCAAGCTGCAGCGCGGCTTCAAGCTCCTCTTCGAGCCCCCGCGCAAGCACATCCCCATCTATGTCGCCTCCATTTCCCCGAAGTCGATGCAGTCGCTCGCGACTGTCGCCGACGGCTGGATGCCGATCTACTGGCCGAAGTCCAAGTTCATGGACGGCAAGAAGATGATCGGCGAAGCCTCGAAGGCTGCCGGCCGGCCGGAGGATGCCGTCGAGTGCGTCGCCTCGCTGACCGTGGTGATCAACCCGGACGAGCAGAAGGCGAAGATGCAGGCCGCCGGGCCGATCTCGTGGTACGTCACGAACATGGGCGACTTCTATCATGAGATGCTGACCCGCAACGGATTCGGCGAAGAAGTGGCCGCGATGCGCAAAGTCGCCGAGACGCACAAGCCGCCGCCATTCGGGACCAACCCCGAACTAATGGCCGCGATGGGCGACCGGATGCTAGAAGAGACGGCCATCTGGGGCGACCTGGAGACGGTGGCCGCCGGGATCGAGGAGCGCCGCCAGCTCGGCGTCGACCTCCCCAGCATCAGCATGCCGCAGGGCCCGCTCGACCATGTGGAGCGCGTGCTCGGGACGCTCGTCTCCTAGCCTCGCGATCCAGGCCAGACGAACAACCGGGGGTGCCGCATGGCACCCCCGGTTTCGTTTCCCCGCGCCGAGCGCCCGCGCGGGTGAGGTTCTTGTCGACGGCGGCGCTCAGCCCTGGCGCAGCCTCGGGTCCAGCGTGTCCCGCAGGGCATCGCCGAAGATGTTGAAGCCGAAGACGGCGAGGGCGATGCACACCCCCGGCCAGATGGCGAGTCCCGCCTGCCGGCGCATGTGCTCGCGTCCGTCGATCGAAAGCATCTGCCCCCACGATGGCTCGCCGGCCGGCCCGAACCCGAGGAAACTCAG
>CALMIW010000347.1 GCA_937864275.1 uncultured Dehalococcoidia bacterium | reverse complement strand
CACGAACCTCCCGCGGTTGAAGCGGTTGCCCGGGTCATAGGTCGCTTTCATCTTCTTCATCAGGTCGAACGCGGCCGGCGGCTCGCCCCACGGGTCCACCACGTCGCGAAAGTGGTCGCGCATCCGCTCCACCACCGCCGAGCCGCCGCTCGATTTGAGGGCGGCCCGAAGCCGGTGAGCCAGTCCATCGACCTCCCTGGCGCTGGGAGCCTCCGGTGCGTTCCACGCCGCGCGAATGGAACCTGCCGCCGGGCGCACGACCATCGTGGTCGGGCGGAACGCAGCGGTCTGTTCCGCCAGGCCAACGACGTCGCTCGGGAGTGCCGCGACCCTCACGGAAAGTACGTCCCGTTCGCGGAAACCCGCGTCGCGGGCCGTCAGGTACTCGTCGCCGGCCGTCTCTACCAGCGTCCGGCCACCGAGGGCTACCCTCGTCGGTCCCAGTGCGGGCTCGGTGACCCGGAGGAGCAGGTGCCATCGCCCCGTCTCGCCGATGAGGTCGGCGACCTCCGGCCGGATGTCCGCCGAGAGAAGCTTGTCCACAATGGCGCAACCGCTGGCCGCGTCCCGCACTTCACACACGAACTCGCGCGTTGCTGGCTTCGGCAAAACGCGCACCGCGACTTCCGTGATGATCCCGAGCGTCCCGAGCGAACCGCACCAGGCGCGCATCAAGTCGTAACCCGTCACGTTCTTCACCACACGGCCGCCCGCCTTCACCAGTTCGCCGTCCGCCCGGAGCACCGTCATCCCCAGCACCATGTCTCGCGGCAGGCCGTACCTCGTGCGAAGCGGCCCGCTGATGCCGACCGCCACCGCGCCGCCGATCGTCGCCGATTCGGCGTTCGGAGGGTCAATTGGCAGCATCTGACCCGAACGGCCGAGCAACTCCGCCAGTCTGCCCAGGGTCACCCCTGCCGGAACGACGGCGGTGAGGTCCTCCGCGGCGTGCTCCACCTCTCCGCCGAGCGCCTCCGCGATATCGACGACCGCGAACCGGCCCGCGGGAGGGGCTCCGAGTGCCATTTGGGTACCGCCGCCGCGAGGGACGAGCGTCAGGCCGTCGCGCCGTCGCACCAGCTCCCGCAGTCCTTCGAGGTGCGCCGGACGAAGGACCGCTTCGGCGGCCGCGCCGGCGATCTCCGTGGCGCCGTCGCCGCTGTCAGACATACGCGTCTGGCCCCGCCGCGCGGATCGCCGTCGCCTGGTGCGCCATCTCGCCGCAACCCGTGCCCGTCGGCAGGAGCTTGCACGGGTTGAACTGGCCGCTGTTGCCGAAAACCAGCCGCAGCCGCTCCATGTTCTCGATGTCGGTCTCGTTGTAGAGCCACGGCATGAACATCCGCTTCTCGGCGCCGATGCCGTGCTCTCCGCTCAGGGCGCCGCCGGCCTCGACGCACGCCCTCATGATCTCGCCGCCCGCTTCGAGCACCCGCGCCGTCGCGCCCGGCACGCGTTCGTCGAAGAGCACCAACGGGTGCAGGTTCCCGTCGCCCGCGTGGAAGACGTTGGCGATCGGGATGCCATACCGTTCCGAGACTTCGCTGACCGTTTCCATCACGGCCACGAGCTTCGAACGCGGCACGACGCCGTCGAGGATGTAGTAGTTCGGCGCCAGCCTTCCGAGCGATGGGATCGCCCCTTTGCGGCCCTTCCAGAGCAGTTCCCGTTCGCGTTGCGTGCTCGCCAGCCGGACTTCGACCGCGCCGCGTTCGAGGCACTCCGCGCGCACGCGCACGGCCTGAGAGTCGATGACTTCGGGCAGTCCGTCGAGCTCCACCAGCAGCACGGCCCCGGCGTCGGGCGGATACCCACAGTGCATTCCCGCTTCCGCGGCCTGGAGTGTCAGCCGGTCCATCATCTCCATCGCCGCGGGGATCATCCCGGCGGAGATGATCGTCGAGACGGTCTCGCTCGCCTGTTGGACAGTGTCGAATACGGCCAGCAGGGTCACGACACTCGCCGGGAGCGGCACCAGCCTGACAACGATCTTGGTGGTGATTCCGAGCGTGCCCTCGCTCCCGATGAAGGCGCCCCGGAGGTCGTACCCGAACGAATCGGCGACCTTCCCGCCCAGCCACGTGATTTCACCGTCGGCGGTCACGACCTCCAGGCCCAGCACATGGTTCTGGGTGACTCCAAGCGCGAGGCAGTGGGGGCCGCCGGCGTTCTCGGCGACGTTCCCGCCGATGGTGCATGCCTGTTGGGAACTCGGGTCGGGCGCATAGAACAGCCCGTAGGGCGCGGCGACCTTCGAGAGGTCGAGATTCGCGACTCCCGGTTCGACCACGGCCAGCCGGTTCGCCTTGTCGATTTCCAACACTCGCCGCATCCGCCCGGTGGCGATGACAACGCCCCGCTTAGCGGGGACGCTTCCTCCGCTCAGGCCGGTGCCGGCGCCGCGCGGCGTGACTGGCACGCCAAGTGCGTTGCACGCGCGCACGACTTTCGCGACTTCTTCGGCCCCGTCCGGCAGCACAACGGCGTGAGGCGTGGACTTCTCGATCGTCCCGTCGAAGGCGTACACGGCCAGGTCTTCCGGCCGCCAGAGGACGTACTTCGCTCCAACGGCTCCTTCGAGCGCCCGGATCAGGTCACGCCGAGTCGGCATCGGCGCCCTCCGCGAGCTGGCACTCGCGGCACAGCCCGAAAATCGCGAAGTGGTGCATGTCCGGCGCGAACCCGAAGTCCCGGCGGACGGTCGTTTCGAGCCCTTCCAGGTACGAGTGGCCGATCTCCTCGACGTGGCCGCAGCTTGAGCAAACCAGGTGGTGATGAGGCTCTTCCGGCGCCCACTCGAACACCACGTCCCCCGCGCCCATGTCGGTGGACGTCGCCAGCCGCAAACGCTTCAGCACATCCAGGGTGCGATAGACGGTGCTCACGTCGACGAACGGGTACTCGGTCTTCACCTGCTCGGCGATCTGGGCGGCGCTCACATGCCCTTCCGCGTGCCGCAACGCCCGGACGATGAGCAGCCGCTGCGGCGTCATTTTGTGTCCGGCGCGGCGCAGCAGCTCGGCGGTCTCGTCCTCACAGGTCATTGCTGTCAGTCTACAGCCAATCGGATTCGGCGCAGGGCAAGCCGGGGCTGCTAGCGGGAGTCTTCCGCGATGTACAGGTGTCCCCCCTCGGCCTCCACACGGGAGCCTTTCACGCTGATGACGACTACAGGCGGCCCCGTTCCGCGACTGAAGATCCCGAACGTGTCCCAGTCTCCGTAAAGGAAGTCGGTCCATTCATCGCCGGGCTCGACATTGAGTTCGTAGAACGCGTTGCCGATGCGAGCGCCGAAGTTCCGTTCCCCGGGGCCGCTCGGTTGAGGAATCCACGCGACGGTCGTGTTCTCGAAACGGAAGATGCCCTGTCCGGACAAGGTTACTTGCAGTCCTCGCTCGGTCTGTTCCGTGGAGGAGATGGCCGAGGCCTGGCCGTCGACGACGAAGACGCGCCCCGCGTCGAGCATCGGTTCTCCGGTCCGCAGGACTGTCGTCGGCGTCCGGGTGGGGGTCGCTGTTGGGACAAGGGCCAGGCCGTTGAACCGTTCGGCGGCTGTCGGAGCCAGATGAACAGCGCCGGACTCGATCAATTCAGCGAGGCCCAACGCATCGAGTTCAACTGCCAGGTCCTCGGATGGGAAATCCTCGTCCGTTAGTGAGCGCCCCTTGAATCCGTACCAGACCATGCCTGCTGCCCCGGCCACTGCGACGACGAGCATGGCCGCCGGACCGGGCTTCCAGGCGCGTCGAGGTTCGACAACGGGTTCCGCGCATTTCGGTGAGTCGTCGTCCGGCGTGTCTGCTGTCTCGGTTGGTTGCCTGTTCCAACGCAAATCCTCGCGATGGCGCACGCCCGTGCGCGAGACCAGCCGCTCGACCCGGTCCTTCACCTCGGCGTTTGAGATCCCCAGCCGGACCGCGATTTCTGCGTCCACCAGTCCGCTGCGCAGCCAGTCGAGGATCAACTCGTCCGAGGGCGTCAGCCGGGGTGTCGCGGGGGCCTCCCGCTCGTCCTCGATCATGGATTTACCATCGGCCGCATCTGATTGGTTCGACACGGCCTCTTGTGTGGTTCGGACACTGCCGATTCTTCGAACATGACCGTCTCTGCGGATGATCGCTGGCTTGCCGATGCCCGTGCCCGAGCCGGCTCAGGCGGTTGGGAACGCGATGCGGAGACCATCTATGCCGAACTCCGCCGGCAGGCCGAGCACCGGCATTCCAGCGAAGCCGCCTCCGCCCTGGGGGCCTGTCCCGCGTGTGCCGCCCACCCGTCGCTGCTGAAGTTCCCCCGCCATGAACTCCTGACGAACGATCCCATCGCGTATTGCGGCGCCTGTTACGGCTTCTGGGCGATCGGCGATGCGCTATCCCGAGGCGTTGCTGATGCCGGGTACGTCCATCCGGCACTCGAGGCAGTTCCCGCACCGCGGCGCTGCAAGCGCTGCTTCGGCCATCTGAAGCCCGATGATGTCTGCGCCAAATGCGGGCAGCCGCCTGAAGCGTTGAGCTGCCCGCTCTGCCAGTCGCCGATGCAGCGGTTCAAACAGGGTTCGGTGTCCCTCGACCAGTGTTCCGCGTGCCAGGGAACGTGGTTCGACACGGGGGAGATCACGGCGGTCTACAAGCTCAAGCCGGCGCAGTCCCTGGCGATGGCCACCGTCGATGAGCACGCGACTGATAGCCAACCGCCGGCATGGCTGCTCGCCGCGCACATCCTCGGCCGGATGTTCTTGCCGTTCCTCTAAGTCACCTGTCCCGGCGGCGTATCAACCCGGCTTCGAGTGGCGCCCAGGCTGTCGAGAACCAGGCCCGGCCGGGAGGCCGGCTACCAGATACCGAGTTGCATGCGGACGTCTTCGCTGGCCATCGTCCGCGGGTCCCAGGGCGGATTCCAGACGATCTGGACATCCACGTCCTTCACGGCAGGCAGTTCGCGCAGTTTCGCGTAGACTTCGCCGCGGATGATCGGCCCCAGCGGGCAACCCGGGCTGGTGAGCGTCATCGTCACGAGCACGTCGCCGTTGTCGAACTGGATGTCGTAGACCAGTCCGAGGTCGACGATGCTGAGGTTGATCTCCGGGTCTTTGACCTCCCAGAGTTTGGCCTTCATCTCTTCGTAAGTCGGTGCGGTCGTCGTGGTCGCTTCGGTCATGGGGCTGCCCTCCTCAGGCGGTCTTGGCGGCCTCAGCGAGGCCCTGTTCGAGTACGTTCCAGCATAGCAGCGCGCATTTCACGCGTACCGGGAGCCTTGCCACGCCCTCGAGCGCTTCGAGGTCGCCCAGCTCCGAATCGGGCAGCGCTCCATCCACGAGCATTGCCCGGACCTTCCTGGTTATGCGCTCCGCTTCCGCCACGTCGCGCCCTTTCAGGCGCTCCGTCAGCATGGAAGCGCTCGACTGGCTGATGGAGCAGCCGTGCCCCCAGAAGCCAATGTCGTCGACTATGCCGTTGGCGACCTTCAGGTCGATGTGGATTTCGTCGCCGCAAACGGGGTTCACGCCCTCGACCCGGATCGGCGCATCCGGCAGTTCGCCGTGGTTCCGGGGCCGCCGGTAGTGGTCGAGGATCAACTCCCGGTAGAGGTCATCGAAGAGTTCGGCCATCAGGCGAAGACCTTTCGCGCGTGTTCAATCGCTTCCAGCAGCGGGGCGATGTCATCCTCGCCGTTGTACACCGAGAAACTCGCGCGGCTGGTCGCCGGCACGCGAAGCTGGCGCATCACCAGTTGTGCGCAGTGGTGTCCGGCGCGTATCGCAACCCCGTGGCCGTCGGCGATGGTGGCCATGTCATGCGGATGGATGCCGGCTACCTCGAAGCTCACCACGCCGCCGCGGGCCTCCGGGTCGCGCGGCCCGTGGATCGTCAGCCCCGGGATGCGTTGCAGCGTGTCCATTGCGAACGCTGTCAGCGCGACTTCGTGCCGGCGGACATTCTCCATGCACAGAGCCTCCAGGTATTCGATGGCCGCACCGAAGGCGATCACGTCGGCGATGTTCGGTGTGCCAGCTTCGAACTTGTGTGGCACCTCGGCCCACGTGGAGCCTTCTTCCCGAACGGTCGCGATCATGTCGCCGCCGCCCATGAACGGGTCCATGTGGTTAAACAAATCCGATCGCGCCCAGAGCACCCCGACGCCCGTCGGTCCCAGCATCTTGTGCGCGGAAAACGCGACGAGGTCCGCGCCCGAATTGGCCGCGCTGAAGGGGAGATGGGGGACGCTCTGCGCCGCGTCCAGCATGAATAGCGCCCCGGCGCCGTGGGCCATCTCCGCGATGTCGGCAGCCGGGTTGATCGTGCCAAGCACGTTGGACATGTGGACCACGCTCACCAGCCTGGTCCGCCGCCCGATCAGCGCTCTCATCGAGTCGAGGTCTAGGCGGCCGTCGGGAGTAAGCCCTGCGAACCGGACCTTCGCGCCAGTGCGGGCCGCCAGCAGCTGCCAGGGGACGATGTTGGAGTGGTGCTCCATCTGGCTGATGACGATCTCGTCTCCTTCGGAGAGGAAGCGGTCGCCCCAGGCGTGGGCAACGAGATTGATGCTCTCGGTCGCGTTCCGTGTGAACACGATGTCCTCGGAGTCCGTTGCCCCGATGAAGCGTGCGACCTTCGTCCGCGTGCCCTCGTACTGTTCGGTGGCGCGCTGGGCGAGGGTGTGAATCCCCCGGTGGATGTTCGCGTTGCTGGTCTCGTAGTAGCGGACCAGCGCGTCGATCACCTGCCGCGGCTTCTGCGTGGTTGCGGCACTGTCGAGGTATACCAGCCGCTGGCCGTTCACCTGCTGGTGCAGGATCGGAAAATCCTTGCGAATTCGCTCTACGTCCAACATCTCTGCACCGCGGTTTCGCCTCAGTCTGGGAGTTCGCTCCACCAGCCGGCTGTTACTTTAGTCAAAGCCTCACACCTCGACTTCGATGTCGTGGCCGTCGACTCTCGTTTTGTACGACCTGATCGGCCGCACTGCCGGGAGCGTCAGCGCCTTTCCGTTGGTCACATCGAACTGGGCGCCGTGGCGAGGGCACTCGATCTTGTGGCCTATCAGCCGTCCCTGGTCGAGCGGGCCCCGGTCGTGGCTGCACATGTCGTCGACGGCGTAGAAGCCGTCTCCCGTGTTGCAGAGGGCGATGCGGTGTCCACCCGCCTCCACGACTTTCGCGTGGCCCTCCTCGATATCGTCCGTGTCCGCCACTTTGACCCACGTCATTGGTCGAGTGCCTCCTCGATCGTCGCGGCAAGCTCCTCGCGGAGCGCCAGGTTGGGGATCCGGCTCAACACGTCTTCCAGGAAGGCGGTCACCAACAACGACTCCGCCTCGGCGTACGGGATGCCCCGCGCCTGCATGTAGAACAACTGATCCTGGTCGACGGGGCCGGCGGTCGCGCCGTGCGATGCCCGCACGATGTCGCTCGTCAGGATCTCGAGTACGGGGTCGCTGTCGGCCTTCGCGCTCTTGCTCAGCAGCAGGTTGCGGTTCTCCTGGTTCGCGTCCGCGTTCTTGGCGCCAAGCCCCACCTTCGTGACGCCGTAGTACACCGACTGCGCCTCGTCCTTCAGCGCCGACTTGTACTTGAGGTCGCTCCGGGTGTCGGGTCCGATGTGGTCCTGCAGGGTGTAGAAGTCCGCGTGCGAACGGCCGGTGCCGTAGACGACACCAAGCAGTTCGCTCACGGTGCCGCGCGCCTCCAGGGTCGAATCGAGATGACCCTTGACGACCTCGCCCCCGAGGACCATGTGGAGGTTCTTCAGCGCGGCGTCTCGCTCCTTGCCCAGGAACCGCTGATTCGCGAAGACCTTCGTCTTCGCCCCCCAGCGGTGGACACAGTAGTACTGGACTTCGGACCCAGGCCCGGGAAGGATTTCCGAGGCGGGCAGGGCGACGTTCGGCTCATCGTTCGAGACGAATTCCTCGACGACGGTCACACGGCTGTTGGCGCCGGTGACGATGAGCGTGTGCGGCGCGCTTACGCCGCTCCCGCTCACGGTCCGGGTCAGTCGCACCGTCTCCGCCAGTTCGGTATTCGCCGGGACCGTGATGAGGATGCCATCGCCCAGGTAGGCGTAGTGCAGGGCCGTCAGCCGGTCGGCCTCAGGGGAGACCACCGTCCCGACGGTCCTGGCGATGAGCTCCGCCGCGGCACCGGTGGCTTCGGCGAACCGCACGGCGACGCCTTCTGGCGCACCGCTCACCTCCACGCTCGCGCGCGCGAGAGACGTCTCAGGCGCCAGCCCGAAGCGGGCAGCCTCGAAGTACTTCCACGGGCGGTTCGCCCGCGAGTCGGGCCAATCGGCCTCGCTCGCGATGGCCGCGCCGCGCGCTCGCAGCGCTTCCAGCCACGGCGCATCGTTACCGGCAGCGCCCGCGGCGGCACTCGCCGTCCGAAAATCCATCCGCTGTTCAACCAGAGCAGTCATATCTTGCCTCGTTCTCCCCTCTCCGCTGGAAGGGAAGCTTCGTGAATCGTTGTCCCTCTCGTCAGGCCGCTGGGCCTCGGCCCCGAATCCTTCCGGAGTCACCTTAGCCGCACCCAACGGGGACACAGATGGAAGTCGCCCCGCTATCCGACGGCGCCTTCCATCTGCAACTCGATGAGCCGGTTCAGTTCCACCGCGTATTCCATCGGCAGTTCCTTCACGATCGGCTCAACGAAGCCGTTGACGATCATCTTGGCTGCGGCTTCCTCGCTCATGCCGCGGCTCATCAGGTAGAAGAGCTGGTCCTCGCCGAGCTTCGAGACGTAGGCCTCGTGCTGGATGCTCACGTCCGGCTCGTCGATTTCCATCGTCGGATACGTGTCCGAACGGGAAGTTTCGTCGAGGAGCAGGGCGTCGCAGCGGACGTTCGCCTTCACGCCGTCGCATCCGTCGTACACCTTCAGCAGGCCGCGGTAGCTCGTGCGGCCGCCGTCCTTGCTGAGCGACTTCGAGATGATCGTGGAGGTGGTGTTCGGCGCGGCGTGGACGATCTTGCCGCCGGCGTCCTGGTGCTGTCCGGCGCCGGCGAACGCCAGCGAGAGGATCTCGCCGTGGGCGCCCGGTTCCATCAGGTACACGCTGGGGTACTTCATCGTCAGCTTCGAGCCGAGGTTTCCGTCGACCCACTCCATCACCGCGTCCTGGTAGGCCATCGCCCGCTTGGTCACCAGGTTGTAGACGTTGTTGGACCAGTTCTGGATCGTCGTGTAGCGGACGCGAGCGCCCTTCTTCACGATGATTTCCACCACCGCGCTGTGGAGCGAGTCGCTGCTGTAGATCGGGGCGGTGCAGCCTTCCACGTAGTGAATCTGGCTGCCCTCGTCGGCGATGATCAGCGTCCGTTCGAACTGCCCCATGTTCTGGGTGTTGATGCGGAAGTAGGCCTGCAGAGGGATCTCCACCTTCACGCCCTTCGGCACGTAGATGAAGGAGCCACCGCTCCAGACCGCGCTGTTCAGTGCTGCGAAGCGGTTATCGCCCGGGGGCACCACCGTGCCGAAGTACTCCTTGAAGATGTCCTCGTGCTCCTTCAGCGCCTGGTCGGTGCCGAGGAAGATGACGCCGAGTTTCTCGAGGTCCTCGCGGATGTTGTGGTAAACGACTTCCGAGTCGTACTGCGCCCCGACGCCGGCCAGGTACTTCTTCTCCGCCTCCGGGATGCCCAGCTTGTCGAACGTCCGCCGGATGTACTCCGGCACGTCTTCCCAGCTGCGCTCGTCGCGGTCGGTCGCGCGGACGAAGTAGTGGATGTTGTCGAAGTCGATCTCGTCGAGCTGCTCGCCGCCCCACGGGGGGTTGGCCTTCTCCCGGAAGAGCTCCAGCGAGCGCAGGCGGAACTCCCGCATCCACTGCGGCTCGTCCTTCATGTCCGAAATCATGTTCACGATGTCGGCGTTGAGGCCCTTGTTCGACTTGAAAAGCGCCTCTTCGGGGTCGAAGAACCCGTACTTGTAGTCAGAGACGATGGACTCTGGTGCGGTGGTCATGGTTGCCTCCTCAGGCGCTCGCCGCGGCGGCGGCTTCGTACTCGTCGTAACCGGTCGCCTCGAGTTGTTCTGCCAACTCCGGCCCGCCCGACTTCACGATCCGGCCGTCCACGAGCACGTGGACGAACTGCGGCTTGATGTAGTTCAGCAGCCGCTGGTAGTGGGTGATGAGGAGGAGCCCCATCTCGGGGTTCATCAGCGTGTTGACGCCTTCAGCCACCGTCCGCAGCGCGTCGATGTCGAGACCGGAGTCCGTCTCGTCGAGCACGGCCATCGAAGGTTCGAGCATCGCCATCTGCAGCATTTCCGCGCGCTTCTTTTCGCCGCCGCTGAACCCGTCGTTCACGTACCGGCGGGCGAAGTCCTGGTCGACCTTCAGCAGGTCCATCTTCTTGAAGAGCGATTCGCGGACCTCGCGGATCGGCACTTCCTGCCCGCGGACGGCGTTGAGTGCCTGGCGCATGAAGTTCACCAGGGTTACGCCCGGGATCGCGACGGGGTACTGGAAGGCGAGGAACACTCCGAGCCGGGCGCGCTCATCAGGAGCGAGGTCGACCAGGGATTGCCCCCTGAAGCGGATTTCGCCACCGGTCACCGTGTAGCTGGGGTTACCCATCAACACGTTCGCGAGCGTGCTCTTGCCCGAGCCGTTGGGACCCATGATGGCGTGGACTTCGCCCTTGTCCACGGTCAGGGAGAGACCCTTGAGGATCTCTTTCTCGCCGATGTTGGCATGGAGATCGCGGATCTCCAGAAGCTTGGTCATGGTCAGGGTCTCCCTCTTATCGAAGTTCGATGATTTGTGGCTGGTTGGGCTGTACCCGCACCAGGTATTCGCAACACGACGCTCCATCGACGATGCGATTGAGCTGTTCGACATCGTGCCCGAGCAGCAGCTCGATCGCCCGTTTGTCGGATTCGCACGGCAGCTTCGAGATCTCCGCCGCCTTGTGGTACGGGCATCGCCCGTTCGTGAGGTGGATGCCGTCCGCTTCCGTGCGCCACTCGTCGAGGATGCCCTCGGCCCGGAGGCTCGCCGTCACCTTGGCAACCAGTTCTTCCTCTGTCAGTCCGGAGACTTCCGACCGGTGCTTCGAAGCCAGCGACTCCGCAACGCTCGTCATCACCGCGGCGATCACGTCTTCCCGTTCACCAAGGCTGTTGAGCATCCGCTCCAACAGGTCGGCGTACGCGGGTGGCATGGTCTGCGTTGCCTTCTCGGTCGCGAAGAACACGTGGTACGGCCGCCCGGTCGCCTGCTTCACCGCCTTCACATCGACGAGTCCGTCGGCACGAAGGTTGTCAAGGTGCCGGCGCACCGCGGCAGTCGTGATCGAAAGCTCGGCGGCGAGGTCTTCCACTCGCGCCTCTCGCTGCTCCACCACGAGGTCCAGGATTCGTTCTCGGGTTCCTTGCACATGAGCAGTCTACCGGGCTTTCGAACCTTTTTCTACTTTCTTGTTTCAAAAGTCCTCTATGACGCCTATCGCCCCCACTCCCGGCCATCCTGGGTGATAGGGCCTATTCCTTGACGAAGCTAGGTTACATAGAACATAGTTAGCCCAATGTCCATCGAGTTCACGATCCTTGCGTTCCTCTCGACCGGGCCGCTCTCCGGCTACGATCTCAAGAAGCTGTTCGCCGAATCCGAGGCTCTCCCCTGGTCGGGCAACAACAACCAGGTCTACAGGGCACTGGTCGGCCTCCACCGCGACGGCCTCGCCTCCCTGGAAGTCCAGCAGCCCGCCGAAGGCCCCGCTCGAAAGGTCTACACCATCACCCCGAAGGGCATCACCGCGCTCGGCGAGTGGCTCCGGTCCGGCATCGAGACTCCGCAGCTTCGTGCGCCGATCCTCTCCCGGCTCATCGCCGCTGACCTTCTCTTGGCCGAAGACCTCGACCTTCTGTTGTCCCGGTACGCGGAAGAAATCCGCCTCAGACTCCTTGGCCTGGAGGAGATCGAGCGTCGCAGCGGTGGCCCTGCATTCGGCAGTGCGCGTCAGCGCCTCCTCTGGGAGCGCATCAACAGCCGCCCAATACAGCTCCTGCGCGCTGAGGAAGAGTGGGTCCGCGAACTCCGCTGGGCCCTCGCAAGGTTCGAAAAGGACTCCCCTCGATGAATCCTGCCCTGAACTACCTATCTGCAGAGGCTTTCGAGCAGGCGATGGCGTTCTACGAGCACGCCATTGCCACGTGGCCGATGCCCGCGGAGCCACGCAACGTCACCACGCGCTTCGGACACACGTTCGTCCTTTCCTGGGGCGCCCCTGACGGCCCGCCACTGATACTCCTCCACGGTTCGGCTGCCAATTCCTCGACCTGGGCCTTCGATGCCGCAACCCTGGGCGCATCCTTTCGTGTCCTCGCCGTGGATCTGCCCGGCGAGACCGGGAAGAGCACCGGCTACCGCCCGCCCTACGGCGCTTCGGCGTACCCCGACTGGCTGTCCGACGTGTTGGACGAGCTTGGTCTCGGGTCTGCCCCTATCGCGGGCCTCTCGCTGGGCGGTTGGGTCGCATTGAAGTTCGCTGCCGCGTATGCCGCACGCGTCGAGAAGCTCGTCCTCCTCGCCCCTGGTGGCGTGGCTCCGGCGCGCGAGGCGTTCGAAGCGGCCGCCGACTCCGAAATCGGGCGAGGCGAAGCGGGAATCCGTCGCCTGGTCTCGGCGCTCTTCGCGCCGCATTCGCCTCCGCCGGGGGTGGCGGAAGCGTTCGTCTTCATGCACTCCATCTACAAGACTCGCCGGGACACCCTGCCCGTCCTCACCGACGAGGAACTCGACCGCATCGCCGTGCCCGTGCTTCTGCTTGGCGGAGCCCGGGATGCCGTGCTCGACATCCCTGCCACCGATGCCCGTCTGCGTCGCCATCTCGCACGTTACGAGTCGGAGATTGACCCGCATGGTGGCCACGCGTTCGTGGGCAAGGGAGCGAAGCTGGTCGAGTTCCTCCGTCGGTCGGCTTAGTGCGAACCCACCGTCCGCCGTGCGGTCCGACCGTTCGAATCAGGGCGCCTTCGGGCCCGGGCCCAGGTTTCCTGCCTGCGACATCGCCGTGGGGAAGTACTCCGGCGAAACGGGAACGTCGTCGGCCATGGCTTCTCCCGCCTCGTGCCGGATGGCGCGTCCGAACTCCGCGCCGAGGAGCAGGATTGAGGCATTGACGAACATCCACACCAGGAACGCCAGCGCGGTCCCGAAGCCGGCATAAATGGCCGTGTCCCGCGAGAAGTCGGACCAGGCGACGAACGTCGCGATGAGGTTCTTCGCCAATTCAAACAGCACCGTCGCGAACACTGCCCCGCCGAGGGCCTCCCGCCACGGCGGGCGAACTGTCGGCACGTACTTGTAGAGCAGCGAGAACATGGAAAACGAGACGATCGCGGGCAGCACGTACCCGGCAATCCGCAGGGCCGTGTTTGTATCGACGGGCAACGGGCCGATCTCGTCGGCCCGTTCGAGGACGAAGCGTGCCATCGCCGTCAGGCCCACCGAAAGGGCGATGAGCAGCCCCAACGCCGGGATCATCACGAAGTCGATGAGCTTGCCGTGCCAATAAGGACGCCCTTTGCGAAGGTGCGTCGCCGCGTTCAGTCCCTTGC
>CALMIW010000346.1 GCA_937864275.1 uncultured Dehalococcoidia bacterium | reverse complement strand
CAAGGTGATGGGGTCGGTTGGCGCTAACGACGCACGCCTCGTCGAGCACGTCGAGTCCGCAATGGCTCGTGTCGCCCCTCATTGCCGCTGGACCAGCGGCGTTTGGGACGAACTCTCGCTCCAATGGAACGACGTTGAGAACACCAGTCGTAACGAGCGCGTCCTCACGACCCTTCTCGTCCGTGTTTACTTGGGTGGAGGAGCGGAGTGAGGTTCTTGTTCCCGGACGGACAGGACCAAGTCGACCCGAGCTTCGACTTTGTCACCGAGCAACGGTCGGTTCACCGGGTCCGGCAGCGCGATGACCGATACGCGCACGAGATAATCGAGCCAGAACCCTACGACGGACTTCTCGTGTCGAAGCCCATTGTTGACGGACTGCCTGGGGCATCCGGAAAGTACACCGCGGCCCAGCGAAATCGCCTTTACCGAGAGGGAGCCCGGCGGTTCTTCCGACTCACTAACGGGACCTCAACGCTGGCCGTGATGGGCGACTGCGGCGCCTTCACCTACGTTCGCGAGCACGAACCGCTCTACACAGTCGACGAGGTCATCGATTTCTACGAAGGTTGCCAGTTCGACATCGGGATAGCCGTCGACCACGTCGTGTTCGGCTACGACGCGGCGCTCGATGCTTCGCCGAGTGAGGTCCCTCCTGACTGGACCTTCCGCCAAGAACTGACGATCTCCCTGGCCGCAGACTTCCTAGCAGCTCATCGCCGGCGTGGCTGCACCTTCGACCCGGTTGCGGTCGCTCACGGTTGGAGCCCGCTGTCCTACGCCGCTGCTGTCAAGGAACTCCAGAGGATCGGGTATCGGCGCATCGCTCTTGGCGGGATGGTGCCTCTCCGCACCCCCGACATCCTGAACAGCCTCAAGGCGATTCGCCTGAGCCTTCAGAAGGGCACCGAGATGCACCTGCTCGGAGTGACCCGTACTGCCCACGTTCAGGATTTCGCCAGCTATGGCGTGACGAGCTTCGATAGCACGTCGCCGTTTCGGCAGGCGTTCAAGGACGACAAGGACAACTACTACGCCCTTGACCGAAGCTTCGTCGCGATCCGCGTGCCGCAGGTCGACGGGAATACTCGCCTGCGCTCGAAGGTGGCCGCTGGCGCCGTCGATCAACGAGTGGCACGCCGACTCGAGAAGGCCTGCCTGGAACGTCTGCGGAAGTTTGACGTGGACGCATGCAGTGCCGCTTCCGTGATCGACGCCATCGCCAGCTACAACGCCTTGCTCGGCGAGACGAAGGACCGATCCGCGTCGTACACCGAGACGCTCGAAGCCCGCCCGTGGAAATCATGCACGTGCACGGTCTGCAAGGAGATCGGGATCGAGGTCATCATTTTTCGCGGGGCCGATCGCAACCGCCGGCGCGGCTTTCACAACCTTTCGGTCTTTGCCGAGCGCCTGAGCCGTGATCTCAGCGCTCCTACACCTCGCAAGAACGGAGCAGATGGTGACTAGACGCAAGCCGAAGCAGTACGAGTTGCGCTTGCCTGCGATGGAGATCCGCCAAGGCAAGAAGCGGCGCCTCTACACCTTCGCCATCGACGGTAAGCAGTTGCCGCTGTTCACGACGGTGAGCCGAGTCCGTCGTGATGATCGACAGATAGAGGGGTACCAGCGCCCCGAGGTGTTGGCGCACGTTGGGGCTATCCGCTCCTACATCGAGACCGAGCAACCGATGATCCCGAACGCCATCGTTATCGCGTTCGACACGCGTGTTCGGTTCGAGCCGTCTGGAGAGACGACCGATGTCAGCTACGTGCGACCAGGGGTGCTCGTGGTTCCCGTCGACGAGGATCTCGATGACGCCGACAAGCCGGGTTGGATCGTCGACGGACAGCAGCGGTGCGCTGCCGTCAGGGAGGCAGACGTTCCTAGCTTCCCGCTGTGCGTCACGGCCTTCATCACCGCGAGCGAGGGCGAACAGCGGGCGCAGTTCATCCTCGTCAACTCCACCAAGCCTCTGCCGAAGGGGCTGATCTACGAACTGCTCCCCTCGACTGAAGGGCCGCTCCCGCCAGCGCTCATGCGCAAGCGGTTCCCGAGCTTCATCGTTGGGCGACTTAACTTCGACCCCGACTCGCCGTTCTGTGGTCTGGTCCAGACACCCACCAACCCAGAAGGGGTGGTGAAGGACAACTCGCTCATGCGGATGCTCGAGAACAGCCTCACCGATGGCGCCCTCTACTACTACCGAGATGCTGAGACAGGATCCGGCGACATCGAGGAGATGTTGCTAATCCTCAAGCCGTTCTGGAACGCCGTACGGAAGGTGTTCGAGGACGCGTGGGCCCTACCTCCTCGTCGATCGCGGTTGATGCACGGGGTGGGCATCGCCAGTCTCGGCTATCTGATGGACACAATCACCGATGAGTACATCGCGAGGTCCACGCTGCCTGACGAGGCCGACTACGTCGCGGAACTGGAACCGCTAGCAGAGGCTTGCGCCTGGACCACCGGCTATTGGCACCTCGGAACAGACTCACTCCGCCGATGGAATGAACTGCAGAACACACCCAAGGACATCCAACTTCTCAGTGGTCACCTCCTTCGCGAGCACAGGCGTCTCGCAGCGGCGAGACGTCAACAGGAGCGTCGAGCATGAGCGGAGGTGCTAGAGACTGCTCGCACCATCCACCACTTCCGCGCACCCTTCTGCCTAGCCTCGTGACCGTGGCAGCACGACCAACTTCCCGGGTGTCTACGGCCGTCCGTCTGCCGGCGGAACTGCACGCAGAACTCCAGCAGCGAGCGGAGGAACGCGAGGTGTCCGTCAATTTCCTTGTCACCCGCGCAGTCGCCCATTACCTCAAGGCGCTGGGGCCCGCTGACCCCCTCAGCCCGAGCCAAGGAGCCGCTACATGAGGAAGCCAGCAGTCGTTCTCCTCAGCGGCGGCCTCGACTCGGCGACTGTGGCCGCGATCGCACGTCGCGAGGACTTCGACGTCCACGCGCTCAGCTTCAGCTATGGGCAACGACACTCTGCTGAGCTGGACGCCGCTGACCGCGTCGCGAATCAGGTCGGAGTCAAGGATCACAAGACGATCCCGATCGACCTCCGGGCGTTCGGTGGATCAGCGCTCACCGCGGACATCGAGGTGCCCAAGGGTCGCGACGCTGAGGAGATGAGCGACTCGATCCCCGTGACGTACGTACCGGCGCGCAACACGATCTTCCTATCGTTCGCACTGGCTTGGGCCGAGGTTCTGGGCTCCGCCGACGTCTTCATCGGTGTGAACGCCCTCGACTACTCCGGATACCCCGACTGCAGGCCCGAGTTCATCGAGGCCTACGAACGGATGGCGCGCATCGCGACGAAGGCGGGCGTTGAAGGGACAGGCCTGTCGATCCACGCACCACTGATCAACATGACGAAGGCCGAGATCGTCGAACTCGGAACCAGCCTGGGCGTGGACTACGGCCTCACCGTGAGCTGCTACGACGCCGCTGCCGCCGGAGCCGCGTGCGGCGAGTGCGACTCGTGCGTGCTCCGACGCAAGGGCTTCGCTGACTCAGGACTCCTCGACCCGACGCGGTACCAGACTGAGCCGGGCGCGGGATGACCTAC
>CALMIW010000345.1 GCA_937864275.1 uncultured Dehalococcoidia bacterium | reverse complement strand
GGTTTGATGACGCCAGAGAGGGCGCGGAGGGTTGTCGACTTGCCGGCACCGTTGGAACCGATGAGGGTGACGATTTCGCCCTGTTCGACGTCGAGGGAGATGCCCTTAATCGCGGCGATGGCGCCGTAACCGGCCGCGAGACCGGTGACCCTAAGGAGTGGCATGGCCGCCATCTTTCAGGGCGCGCGTCCCGAGGTAGGCTTCGATGACTTTCGCATCTCTCTGGACCTCGGCGGGAGTGCCTTCCGAGATCTTTCGCCCGTAGTCCAGGACGGTGATGCGCTCGCAGACACCCATGACGACGCGCATTTGATGCTCGATAAGGACGACCGTGGTTTCGAACTCGTCCCGGATCTGGCGGATGAGCGCGACCATCGAGGCGCTTTCCTGAGGGTTCATGCCGGCCGTGGGCTCGTCGAGCAAGAGGAGTCTCGGGCCGGTCGCCAGGGCGCGGGCGATCTCCAGGCGGCGCTGGTCGCCGTAGGGAAGGTTCCGGGCGACGGCGTTTTCGCGGCCGGCCAGGCCGACGCTCTTCAGGAGCCGCTTGCCGCGTTCGGTCGCATCGCGCTCGTTCCTGCGGACCGTGGGAGGTTGGGCGATGGCGCCCGCGACTTCGACGAGCCCGGCGGCGAGGGACTTCGGGACATGGCGGGGGGAGAACCGCCCCTTGATGCGCAGCCACTCGCGGCGCCGTTTCGGCACGTGGAAGCCAGTCTGGCCGCCGATCCGGCCGTGACTCCCGACGAGGACGTTCTCGATGGCCGTCATGTTCGAGAACAGGCGGATGTTCTGGAATGTCCTGGAGATGCCGGCTCCGGAGATAACGTGCGGCGGGAACCCATCTATCCGCTCGCCGGAGAGCCAGACCTCGCCGGATGTTGGCTTGTAGAAGCCCGTGAGGCAGTTGAACATCGTGGTCTTGCCGGCGCCGTTCGGGCCGATGAGCCCGTGAATCTCGCCCGGCGGGACGAACAGGGACACGTCCGTGAGAGCGCTGAGGCCTTCGAACTGCATACCCAGGGCGCGGACGTCGAGTTCTCCGGCGGCCATCAGGCGATCCCTGCCGGTTCGGGTTCTTCGGCCTGGAACTCAAGTTCGCGGCGACGGCTCGGGAAGAGGCCGGAGGGCCGCAACACCATGACCAGGACGAGGAGCGCTCCGAAGACGATGAAGCGGTAGAGCGCGAGCTTGTCACCCCACTCCTCGGAGGGAGGGAGCTTGCCCAGGTCGGCGAAGGAGATCGCGTTGAAGCCATCGATCACGGTGTTGAGGCCATCGCGCAACCAGCCGAACTTCGCGAGCAGGTTGGCGGTTTCCTCGAACTGAAGGAGTTCGGGCACGCCGATCAGCAGCGCTGAGCCGACGACCACACCGGAGGTGTTGCCCATTCCGCCGATGATCACCAGCGCGAGGACGTTAATGCTCACGATCAGGCCGAATTGCGCCGGGGCGACGAAGTCGACGAAGGGTGCGTAGATGGCGCCGCCGAGGGCGCCAATGGAAGCGCCGATGGCGAAGGCCATGAGCTTGTAGCGGGTGGTGTTGATGCCCATGCCCTGGGCGACATCTTCGTCTTCGCGGATTGCTTCCCAGGCGCGGCCGACCTTCGAATCGCGCAGACGCGAGGTGACAAACCAGACGACCATCGCGGCGATCAGGATCATGATCAGGAAGTCCCCGACGTGGTCGATCTTGCCCGCGCCGTAGTCGGGCTTGGCCAGCGCGAAGATCCCGGAGGAACCGCGAGTGTAGTCGTCCATGTTGAGGGCGAGGATGCGGATGATTTCGCCGAAGCCCAGGGTGACGATCGCCAGGTAGTCGCCCCGCAGCGGCAGCACGGGCAAGCCCAGGAGCATTCCGACGCCCGCGCCGATGAAGACGGCCATCGGCAGGAGGACCCAGTAATTGACGACGCCCTCCACGGAAGGCGAAATGGGCGCGCCCCAGATGGCGACCACGTAGGCGCCGGTGGCGAAGAACGCGACGAACCCGAGGTCCAGGAGGCCCGCGAGGCCGACAACGACGTTGAGCCCCATCCCGAGCGTGGCGTAGAGGGTCACGAGGAACAGCACGCGCACCCAGGTGTCATCGAGGAAGTACCAGCCGAGGAGGCCGACGACGAGGAAGGTGAGCGCGTGCGCCCATTCGGGCACCTGCTGCAGTTGGGAGCGGATGCTAGGCACGCTTCGCCTCCTTCTGCCGGAAGATGCCCGTCGGCCGGAAGATGAGGACGAGGACCAGGAGGCTGAAGGCAACGACGTCCTTCCACTGGTTCGGGAGGTTCACGCCGGGGATTTCGTTCAGGAGTTCGCGGCCGACTGTTTCGGTGAGGCCGAGGAAGTAGCCGCCGATGACCGCGCCCTGGACGCTGCCGATGCCGCCGAGGACGGCGGCGGTGAACGCCTTCACGCCAGGGATGAAGCCCATGCTCCCGCGGATGGCGCTGTAGTAGAGGCCGTATAACACTCCCGCGACGCCGGCCATGATCGCGCCGAGGGCGAACGTAACGACGATGGCACGGTTGACGTCGATGCCCATCAGGGACGCATTGTCCCGGCTTTCGGCAACGGCGCGGATGCCGCGCCCGAGCTTCGTACGCTGGATGACCCACCAGAGCGCCGCCATCATGGCGAGCGAGGCGCCCATCAGGAACATCTGGAGGTAGGTGATCGCCATCGGACCGATGTCGAATCCGCCGTCGGGGAAGATGCCGGGGTAGTACTTGGAGCGCCCGGTGAGGAAGCCGTCATCGACGAGGTGGCTGAGGAAGACACTGACGCCGATGGCACTGATGAGCGGCGCCAGCCGCGGTGCGTTTCGCAGCGGGCGGTAGGCGATGCGCTCGACGGCGAGGGCGGTGCCCATCGAGGCTGCCGAGGCAGCAATCATGGCAAGCACCAGCGCCAGGGCGATCATCGCTCCGGAGATGTCGTCTCCGCCCATGGCGACGAGGACGCCGTAGCCGGCGAACGCCCCAATCATGAAGACCTCGCCGTGGGCGAAGTTAATCAGCTGGAGGACGCCGTAGACCATGGTGTAGCCGAGGGCGATCAGCGCGTAGATGCTGCCCGTGGTCAGCCCGTTGACGAACTGGTCTGCCCAGAACTCGGCAGTGGTCAGGAAGATGACCGTCATGCCCGGTCTCCGTGGAAGTGATACGGAAACGGGAGAGGTGGCTATTGTTGCCGCCTCTCCCGTCCGTTAGTCGATGATTCGGAGCGAGAAGGTTACTTCTTGCCCGCTTCGAGCTGGACGTACTTGCCGCCCACGACCTTGAACAGGCGGACGACGGCGCCTGCGCGGTTACCGTTGTCCTCGAACTCGACCTTGCCCGAAGCGCCCTCGAAGCTGCTCTTCTTGATTTCCTCGTTGAGCTTCTTGAGGTCGATTTCGAGCTTGCCATCCTTTTCGACGGCGACTTTCTCGAGGGCCTTGATGATCGCGGTGGCCGCGTCATAGGCCTCGGCGCCGAAGGTGGCGGTTTCGGCGTCGCCCTTGAACTTGTCGGCGTAGGCCTTCTTGTAGGTCTCGAACTGCGAGCCCTGGGTGCCCGGGAGGGCGAGATAGGCGCCCTCGGCCGCATCCTTGGCGCCGGTCAGCAGCTCTTCGTTCTTGATGCCGTCGCCGCCCACATAGGGCATGGACTTGAGGTCCCCATCAGCGCGAAGCTGCTGGAGGAACGGCGTTGCCTCGGCGTAGAAGCCGGCATGGTAGATGACGTCGGGCTTGGCGGCCTTGATGTTCGCGATGATCGACTTGAAGTCGGTCGTCTTCTTTTCGTAGCCCGCCGGGGTGCCGACGATCTCGCCGCCCTCTTCCTTGAAGTACTTCTGGAACTCCGCGGAGAGGTCCTTGCCGTAGTCGTCGGTGTCGAAGATGACGAAGGCCTTCTTCGCCTTCAGGGTGTCGTAGGCGAACTTCGCCTGTTCGCGCGCCTCGTCGGCGTTGAGCACCGGGACGCGGAAGAAGGTGACGTACGGGCCTTCCGGGCGGGCCGGGGTGGTCAGGTCGCCGGCGGTGGCCGAAGGCGAGATGTGGGTGATGCCGGCATCGTCGAAGATCTTGAGGCTGGCGCGCGTGCCGCCGGAGCAGATCGGCCCGATGGCGGCGACGACCTTGGCCTTCACGAGCCGGTCAGCGGCGGCCGGTCCGCCTTCAGGGCTGCAAAGGTCGTCTTCGCGAACCCACTTGATCTTCTTGCCCTTGACGGTGATTCCTTCGGACGCGACCTCCGCAGAATCGGCGATCGGAATACCGAGGCCGGCGACTTCGCCGGTCAGGGCGCTGGAAATGCCGATCGGGATGTCCCCATCGACCGTGATGATCCGGGCCTTGTCTAACCCGGCCGCCTTGTAGCCGGCGTCGGTGAAGCCAGCCTCATCGCCACCGTCGTCGTCGTCATCGTCGCCACTGCAGGCGACGGCGAAGATTGCCGTGAGGGCGGCGAGCGCCATCAACCAGGTCCAGCGGGACCCTCGTCGTCTATTCGTCATTTTCCCTCCTCCGTCGTGCCTTACCGATAGGTAGATGCCATCAGTAGGTACGCAGTCGGCGGGATGGTAGGTTTCAGCGATTGTTGAGTCAAGGAACTGAAAAGGCGCCCCGGTGGGCGCCTTTTCTCGGTGGCCGAAGCCTCGGACGCGCCTAGTCACCCGTCGGGAAGCCAGCCGCGACCCAGGCCTGCGTGCCGCCTTCGACGTTGAATAGGGCCAGGTCGTCGACGCCGGCGGCGACAGCAAATTCGGCCGCGAGGGCACTGCGAGCGCCGGACTTGCAGATGAAGAGGACCTCTTTTTCTCCGGCGAAGTCGCGAATCTGCCTGGCTTCGCCGATGACGGTGTTCACGGGGATGAGGCGGACGCCACTGGCGTGGACCTCGGCATATTCGTTGGGTTCGCGGACATCCACCATGACGGCCTCGCCGTTGTCGAGCTTGGCTTTGGCTTCCGCAACGGAAATCCTTGTAAACGGTTCTCGCGGGTCTTTCGTCGCCACGGGGGCCCTCCTGATTGTTGACTAACTGACTAGACAATATCGTAGCAAGGCAGTTGTCTTGCCGCCACCGCCCGGCCCAATCAGACTCGTCGGCATGAACGGTCCTCTCGGTCTCGATGCATCCACGCTGCTTGCGGAATGGGCCCGGCGCGTCCGCGCCAACAACGAACAGGCGGAGCGCTTCCGGGAAGCGCCCGAACGCCCGGACTTCTACGCCCCGGTGGCGGCCAGCTTCAAGGCCGATCCCCGGCGAACAAACGAGCCTGCGCTGGACGTGCTCCGGTCGATAGTGCAGCCCGACGAGACGTGGCTGGACATCGGCGCAGGCGCAGGCCGGTATGCGCTACCCATCGCCCTCGCCGGAGCAAAGGTCATCGCGCTCGACCCATCGAAGGGGATGCTCGCCGGACTAAAGGAAGCGGCGACGGAGTTCCAGGTGGAGGGGGTGACCGCGATCGAAGCGCGTTGGCCCGCGGCGAATCCTCCCACCGCGGACGTCGCTTTTATCTCGCACGTCGCCTACGACATCGAGGACATTGGTTCGTTCCTGGACGCGATGGAAGCGTCCGCGAGGCGAATCTGTGTCGCGGTCCTCCTCGCTGAGGCGCCGGCGACGCAGGCGGCCACGCTCTGGCCGGCAGTCCACGGGGAGCCGCGCAACCTCCTCCCGGCTCTGCCGGAGTTCCTGACCCTGCTGCTCGCGCGGGAGAAGCTGTTCAGCGTTTGGCTGGGCGAACGGGGTGTCGTTGGCTACCCGTCGCTCGAGGCGATCGAAGGGTTCGCCCGCCAGCAACTCTTCATCGAGCCGGACGGTCCCGGCGCGAAGCGGCTGCGCGAGGCGCTGCCGGGGCTGGCACGGGAGCGTGACGGGCGCTTCTACCTGTCCGAACGGCCGACTTCGCTCGGTATCGTCAGTTGGAGACCGTAGAGGACGACGGCGGGTTCCTGGCGCCTCCTTCTCCGCTGCGAGAAGCGCGCCAGCCGCTGCACGACGGGTTGAACGCCCTGCAAGTGGCCGCAAGTGCCGTCACGACGGCGGAACCCCGGTTCGCGCTGGCGTCCCTGGACGCCGCGCTGCACTACCTGAACCAGAGGCTGCTGCCGGCTTGCAGGGCCGAGGAGTCCACGCTGTTTGTCGCCGTTGACGGTGTCACGGGTGTAATGAACGGATGCCACGTAATGAAGGCGCAGCACACCACCATCATTCGCATGGCGGGCGACCTGGCCCAGGTTGCTGACGCGGCGAGGGCCTCCGGCGGCCTTGCGGAGTACGCGAAGTTCCTGCAGCCGCTGCTTTTCGGGCTGTACGCGCTGTGCCGCGCGCACCTCGAGAGCGAAGACGAAGCCTATGCCGGGCTGCTGGAGGCAATGCTGAGCGAATCGCAGCAGCGGGCGCTGGCGGCGAGTTTTTCGAGCGCTTCCGCGGACGGGCGCAACGAGCGGGGATGATTCCCCAATCCCTCACGCACGCGTAAGATTCCCGGCCATCACATATCGAGGCAGGTAGCGACCCCATGGCGGGAAAAATCGAAGGAAAAACTGCGATCATCACCGGCGCCGGCCGCGGCATCGGCCGGGAAGTGGCGCTGCTGTACGCGCGTGAAGGCGCCCAGGTGGTCGTGAACGACCTCGGCGTCTCGGTGTCCGGCGAAGGCGCCGACAATTCGCCGGCCGCCCAGACGGTCGCCGACATCAAGGCCGCCGGCGGCCAGGCTATCGCCAACTACGCAGACGTATCCGACATGGACCAGGCAGAAGACCTCGTCCGGACGGCGCTGAACGAGTTCGGCAAGCTGGATATCCTGGTGAACGTGGCGGGCATTCTTCGCGACCGGATGATCTTCAACATGACGGAAGAAGAGTGGGACGCCGTTGTCCGCGTGCACATGAAGGGGACGTTCGCGACGAGCCGCTTCGCATCGATCCACTGGCGGCAGGCGCGCAACGGTGGCCGGATCATCAATTTCACCTCGGGTTCGGGCCTCTTCGGGGCCCCCGGCCAGCCGAACTACGCCGCCGCGAAGATGGGCATCTGGGGTCTCACCCTCAGTTGCGCACGCGCCCTCGGGCGCTATGGCGTGACCGCGAATTCGATCGGGCCTGGCGCTGCGACCCGCATGACCGACACCGTCCCGACCGAGCGGGCGCAGGGCGGCGCCAACCGGGTGGTGGCCGATGAGGCGAAGGGCACCGAACGCGACCCGGCGAACATCGCCCCGCCGCTCGTTTACCTGGCGAGCGACGATGGCGGATGGATCAGCGGACGCTGCTTCGGTATCCGCGGCTACAGCATCACGCTGTACAACAACATCGCGCCGCAGGCCGTGCTCCAGGGCAACAAGATGTGGACGACGGACGAGCTCTGGCAGTACATGCCATCGACGTTCAAGCAGTTCATCCCGCCCATCCAGGGTTAGCACCCGGCGAACGCCAAAACGAAGGGGCCCGCAGTGATGCAGGCCCCTTTGCTTTCCGCTTCCCCTCCCACGTTGGGCCGTACCCGGATGGCGTCGCCGCTGGACCGAGCACGCAGCAGGCCCGGCGTTTCCGCCGGGCCTGTCCTGGGGGAAGTGAGCGTGATGCTCGGTCAGGCGCGCGGCAGACCGAGGCCGCGGGTCGCCACGATGTTGCGCTGCACTTCGCTCGTGCCGCCGGCGATGGTGCTCGAGACGGTCTGCAGGTAGCTCTGCGGTGCGCGGCCCCGCATCGGGGCCTTGCTGCCGAGGAGAAGACCGTTCGTGCCCGTCATCTTCATGGCGGTGCGAGCGATGCGCTGGCTGAGTTCGGTGTTGAACAACTTGGCGATCGAGGCCTCGTGGTTCGGAACGCGGCCATTCTTCTGGATGGTGATGACAACGTAGCTGAGCATCTTGGCGACGGACGCCTCGATCCAACGGTCGGCGAATTCGTCCTTCGCCTTTGCGCTGGCGCTGGCAGTGGCCGTGGTACCGCGGTTGTCCTTCCAGAACTTCATGTAGTACTCGAGGGTCTGGCGCTGGCCGACGGCGTTGCCGATGGAGGAGCGCTCGAAGTCGAGCGTCGTGGTGCCGATGTACCAGCCGCGGTTGATTTCGCCGAGGACGTTGGTAGCGGGCACGCGGACGTCTTCGAAGAAGACTTCGTTGAACATGTGGCCGCCCGCGAGGTTGATCAGCGGGCGAACCGTGACACCCGGGCTCTTCATGTCCATGAGGAAGTAGGTGATGCCGCGATGCTTGGGCGCATCGGGGTCCGTGCGGGCGAGCATGAACATCCAGTCGGCGCGGTGGGCGCCGGAGGTCCAGATCTTCTGGCCGTTGATGACGAAGTCGTCGCCATCGCGGACGGCACGGGTCTGGAGGCTGGCAAGGTCGCTGCCGGAGCCGGGCTCGCTGTAGCCCTGGCACCACTGGACTTCGCCGCGAAGGATGGCCCCGAGGTGCTCCTTCTTCTGGTCGTCGTTGCCATGAATGATGATCGTCGGGCCGATCATGGAGGTGCCCATGCCGCCGACGTTCATTGCACGCGCTTCAGCGAATTCCTCGTTCATGATGAATTGCTCCATCACGCCGAGGCCTGCTCCGCCGTACTCCTTCGGCCAGGCCGGGGCGACCCAGCCTTTCTTCGAGAGCTTCTCGCGCCACTCACGCCCGATGGAGCGCATGCGCTCCATCATTTCCTGGGGGCTGGCATCTGGGTCCGACTTCGGCTTTTCGGCTGCGAGGAAGGTGGCGACTTCTTGTCGCCATGCGGCCTCTTGAGGGCTGTCGTTGAAGTCCAAGGGGGTTCTCCAGTTTTGTACAGACGTGTATGCGGAAACAGTACCAACCGCAAACCCTGACGTAAAGGGAAGGGTCATCCATTTCGGATTGGGGAGCTTGGATTTTGGATTGACGGAGGCGAGGTACCTGGGCGTTAGCAGGGAGTGCTGCCATCACGGATGCACCTGCCCAATGCACTCCCACCCGGCCCCCTGTAGACTCCGCCACGCACAACAACGCGCCTTGCCCCACGCATGGCCACGGAGGAAATTCATGAAGATCGGTTCAGGATTCGGTGGAGGATGGCTTTCGGCCGTGCCCGAACAGGCCCGCCGCGCCGAGGAACTCGGCTACGACTTCGCTTCGACGCCGGAGACATCCCACGACTCGATGCTCGCCGCCGCGCTCGCGGCCGAGAACACCGAGAAGCTCGAAGTCCAGACGAGCGTGACCATCGCCTTCCCGCGCAGCCCAACCGTCCTTGCGATGGAGGCCTGGGACATCCAGCACATGAGCAAGGGCCGCTTCACTCTCGGCCTCGGCTCGCAGGTGAAGGGTCACAACCAGAACCGCTTCTCCGTCGACTGGCCGGGCGCCCCGGCGACGCGGATGAAGGAGTACATCCGGATGCTCCACGCCGTGTGGAACTCGTTCCGGACCGGGGAGAAGCCCGACTACGTCGGCAAGTTCTACCACTTCACGCTCATGACCCCGAACTTCAATCCGGGGCCGATCGACTACCCGGACCCGAAGGTCGGCCTCGCCCTCGTGGGTGATGCGATGGCGCGCGTGGCCGGCGAAGTCGCCGATGTGGTGATGCCGCACGGGTTCATGACCGACAAGTACATGCGCGAAGTCGTGCTGCCGAACGTGGCCATCGGCCTGAAGCGCAGCAACCGCACCTGGACGGACATCGAGATCACCGGGGGCGGATTCACGGTCTTCGGCGAGACCGAATCGGAGATCGAGCAGGGGCTGGAGCGGCTGCGCCAGCCGATCTCGTTCTACGGGTCGACACGGAGCTACCACGAGGTCTTCGAAGTCCACGAGCTGAAGTCGCTCGGCATGCAGCTCCACGAGATGTCGCTGCAGGGCAAGTGGGCCGAGATGCAGAAGGTGATCCCGGAAGCCGTCTTGCGGACGTTTGCGCAGACCTCGACGTACGACAAGCTGCCTGAGTTCCTCGCGAACAAGCGCGAGTACGCGGCGAAGGTCGGCGTCGCCCTGCCGGCGGGAACGCCCGAGCAGCGCGAACGCGCCAAGCACATCCTCAAGGAGTGCCAGAAGGTGCAGGTCACCCGAGTCCCGAAGGGGCTGGAGGACCTCTCCAAGATCAAGGCCTGAGCATTTCGCTCCTCTGCCTGTTCTTCCGGCCCCGACGGACCGTCGCCGTCGGGGCCGGCTGCATTTTGGAACGCGCGAACACTCTCATTCGCCCGTCCGGACGCGAAGTTCAGCCGCCTCGCGTGTAAGGTTCGGATTGAATGGCGGGACCCGCGACGATGCAAGCATCCTGGTCGAACGACGGCTCCGCCGGCGGGGGACGCCGGGGCTTCGCAGTCCTCGCGTGGGTGCTGGTTCTCGCGGTTGCCGGCCTGACGTTCGACGCGCTGTTGCGAGAACGCGGCGAGTTCGACTACCGGTTGAGCCGGGCCGTCGGCGAACTCGCCTTCCCGGGCGACGAGCGGGTCTTCCGATTCTTCAGCACGCTCACTGCTTCGTTCTGG